>JBIKTI010000068.1:0-8704 GCA_044348205.1 Phycisphaerales bacterium
GCACCTCGGCGTACTACGCGCCGGCGTCAGGCGTCATCCAGATGGCTGAGGCGATCATCAAGGACAAGAAGCGCATCCTCCCGTGCGCCGCGTACTGCGAGGACGCCTTCGGCGTCGCCCCGGGCGCGAAGGGTGCGGGGTACTTCGTCGGCGTCCCGTGCGTCCTCGGCAAGGGCGGCATGGAGAGAATCGTCGAGATCAAGATGAACGCCGACGAGCAGGCGCTCTTCAGCGAGAGCGCGCAGCATGTGAAGGATCTCGTGAAGGTCGTCAAGGACCTGGCCGCGAAGCCCAACGAGGCCGGACAGCCGAGCTTCCCCAAGCTCGTCTGAGTCCGCTTGCCAGCTTGAACTCGCCTCGGCCGCGGTCCCACCGCGGCCGAGGTTCATTTGGGCACGCATGCGGACGGGGAATCTGTAGGATTCCAGCCAATCGTGTCGATAACAGCCCCGATGCAGCCCGCTCCAGCGCAGGATGGCTCGCCCGCCGTGGCGAAGCCCGGTCCTTTGTTCCGAGTCGACCCAGGATGGCCCTTCGTCATCGCGGGGCTGCTGCTGCTTGTCGCGGGCGTGCTCATACCAGCCCAGCGTGATCTTCACGAATTGCGGAACGCCCTCGAGCTGCACCAGGCAGCGGAAGATCGCGCAGTTCGGCAGTTGGGCGCGTACGACCGCTTTCTCAACGATCTTGAGGCGAGCGAGCCGCAGCTCGTGCGGCGTCTTGCAGCGAGCGAACTGAACGTGATGCCTCGCGAGGAGCGGTCGCTGCTGCTGGTGCCCACGCTGAACGCGACCGTGACGGACTGGATCGAGTCGTCGGAGCCGATCGCGGTTCCCACGCCTGAGCCGTATCCCGACACATTGCTCGCGCGATTGGCCACGGGCCCGCGACGCCTCTGGGTGCTCGCCTGCGGCGCATTCCTCGTCTTCGTCGGACTGTGTCTTGCGCCAAGCGGCGCTGCGCCCCCAAGGTCGAGGGGCGTCTGGGCACGGTCATCCGCCGGTGCAGGAGCGAATGGGGCTGCTGCGGTCGCTGTTCTGATCCCTGAGATTGACTCCGACGCGGTGGGTGGGCGCTTTGACGGCCCGATGTCGGCAGCCGCGGCCGCGGATGCTGAGGTCGAGACTGATGTCGAGACTGATGTCGTGGCTGAGACTGGTGTCGTGGCTGAGACTGATGTCGTGGCTGAGACAGAGGTCTTGGCTGAGACTGAGGTCTTGGCTGAGACTGAGGTCTTGGCTGAAGCTGAGACTGAGACTGAGGCTGAGTTCGAGGTCGTGTCCGAGCGAAGGGCCGAGACGGAAGTCATGCCCGCGGCGCCGTGCGATCACATCGAACACGAGGCTTGCGTGGAATCGCAGTCGTGTGCGTCAGACTCGCCCAGCGCAGCTGTGGCCGAGTCGCGTTGCGAGAGTCGATCGATCGATGCGTCCGATCGCGCGCTCGACACGGCGAGCCTCTTCGACGGTTTCTCAGACGACCGTTGGATCGAGACACGCGCCCGCAGCTGAGGCGCGGGAGGAATCTCGAGAATCTCATCTGCAAAACTGCGGTGAAATCGAGAAGTGGCGCCGCGTGCGTGTAGTTTCGCGTCGTGCGAGAAGAGATAAACTCGATTGTTTCAAGCCACGCACGGGGAGCTGCAGGACCCGATCCCACGGCTGTCTCGTCGGACGCCACATGCGGTTCGCACCGCTCGGAGACGCCCGATTCGGTCGAGAAGACGGCGCTCCTGCGCCTGCTTCGCGTGGGAGGGATAGGTCCCGGGCGGCTTCGCCTGCTTCGGGCGCACTTCGGCTGCGCCGAGGCGGCGCTTGCGGCGGAGGTCGGCGACTTCGCCTCGGCGATCGGGGCAACGGAGCAGGAGGCGGCCTGTCTTCTCGCGGAGGCGCACCGCGCAGCCCCGAAGGTCGAGGAGGAGTTTGCGGAGCTCGCTCGGCTCAAGGCGCGGCTCGTCGCGAGAGGGGACGCAGACTTTCCCGCGATCCTGTTGCCAACGCCCGACCCTCCCGAACTTCTCTTCGTGCAAGGGACGCTCGATGCTGGGCCTGAGCCTGCGGTGGCGATCGTCGGATCCCGTCGTGCGACGCCCTACGGACGGGTTCACGCGGGTCGGCTCGGCGCGGAACTCGCGGAGCGAGGCATCACGGTCGTGTCAGGCGGTGCTCGCGGCATCGATGCAGAGGCCCACAGGGGTGCGCTGCGTGCAGGCGGAAGAACGGTCGCCGTCCTGGCAAGCGGGCTCGCGCATCCCTATCCGAGCGAGCATGCGCCGCTCTTCGGGTCGATCGTCGATGGCGGCGGCGCGGTCCTCACGGAGCAGCCGACCTTCGTCGGGCCGCGACCCGATCTCTTTCCTCGGCGGAACCGCATCATCGCCGGCCTTGCGTTGGTCACGATCGTCGTCGAGGCGGCGAACAGGTCTGGCGCGCTGCTCACAGCGCGTCTCGCGGTGGAGGATCTCTCTCGTGACGCTGGCTGCATGCCTGGTTCGATCGATAGCCCGTGGAGCGCGGGCTGCCATCGCGCGATTCGGGAGGGTTGGGCCGCGCTGGTGACGAGTGCGGACGATGTCTGCGAGATGCTTCTCGCGGCGCGCAGCCTGGTCGAAGCGGCGGGTGGATGCGCCGCCGCTGCGCTCGATGCTTCGCCGCGGACGAAGCGGCGAGCGCAGCCGGGCGTGGAGGAGCGCGAGAGGGCGGCGCGGCCGCGCGCTTCCGCGCATACTCGGTCGGAGGCCCGTGCGATCTCTCGTGACGCAGAGGGACTCCTCGAGGCGATTCGAAGTATGGGTCGCGGGGGGCTTGACGAACTCGAGGACTTCCTTGCCAGTGGGGCGATTCGAGGGCCAGGCACCGGGCCAGGCACCGGGCCAGGCACCGGGCCAGACCACGCATGGACAGTTCCGAGGATTGCGGCTGCGGCGCTCGAACTCGAAGTGGCAGGTCTGGTCAGGCGTGACTGCGAGGGGGCGTGGTTCGCCGACGCATCGGCCGTGCGCGTTCGGCCTCGCGAGGGGCATGCATGACCTCTCTGGGAGTTTGGGTTCTCCATCGAATGAGAGCGCCCGATATGACGCTGCGGGGTTCCGTTCGTGCGGGATGTGACGCACGATCGGCTCTGCAAGTCCGACCTCGTGCGGCGCTTGGCGTTCAAGGCGGAGGCGGCGCCTTGGGGCGTCGATAGCCCCGTGCGGTTCATCCGCATGGGAGGCAGGCCTCCGCAACGCGACCCTCGGGGGTGGGTGTGCGGCGGAGGTCGAGAACCTCGTGCTCCGTCGCGCAGGTGAAAGACACCGCCTGCGCGGAGGGTTCGGGGCGTCTACGGGCAGTTCGGGCGTGAGTCCGAGTTGCGCACGAAGGGTGTCGGTCGCGTTGCAGGCCATCGGGGCCGAGTCCGAGGGCGCGATCGATGGAACGGTGGATGGTTGGGTTGATTGAGTTCCAGCATGCCGCGTCTCGCCATCATTTCCGACATTCATGGCAATCGCGTCGCCCTCGAGGAAGTGCTGCGCGATTGCGAGGTCCGCAACATCGATGCGATCCTCTGCCTCGGCGACATCGTGGGCTACGGCCCCGAGCCCTCCGAGTGCCTCGCGATGGTCCGCGCGAACTGCAGGCTCAGCATCCGCGGGAACCACGAGGATGCCGTTTTGAACCCCGCGCATGCGCGCACATGGAACCACGCGGCGCAGGCGGGCATCGCCTTTGCGCGGCGCACCATGACGCAGGATGCGCTCGCGTTCCTCGCCACGCTGCCGTCGTCGTTCGCGATCTCCGAGACGATCCTCGGGATCCACGACTCACCGACTCCGAACGAGGAGGGAATGAGCTACCTCAAGACCCGCAACGATGCGATCGAGGCCTTCGGGTGGTTTGACGAGCACATCTGCCTGGTCGGGCACACGCATGTGCCGTGCTGCTTCACCACGAGGACCACGAGTTCGCTCGAGGTGATCAGTCCCGACGATGTCGACGAACACCCGATCTCGTTCGTGGATCGCAGGGCGGAGATCGAGCTCCCGACCGTAGGGCGCGCGATCATCAACCCCGGCTCCGTGGGTCAGCCGCGGGATCGCGATCCGCGCGCGAGCTATTGCGTCGTCGACCTTGGGCGCAGCGTCGTAGAGATGCAGCGGGTCGTGTACGACATCGCCGAGGCGCAGCGGCGCACGCTGGCAGCAGGGCTGCCGGGCGTGCTGGGCCAGCGACTCGCCATAGGGGCCTGAAGAGGGATGACCGCCTTGGCCATCCGGACCGCCCCCATGGCGGCCTCCGGGCGCGCCGACAGGGTGGGGCGCGGCCAGTCCTTGGCCGGCTTGATACATTCCGCCCCTTCCTATGGCAGAGACTCCACCAGTCGGCACCGAAACGGTCCTCATCCTCGACTTCGGCAGCCAGACCGCGCAGCTGATCGCGCGTCGCGTGCGTGAGGCGGGGGTCTTCAGCCTCCTCGTCGCGCCGACGATCTCCCCAGAGGAGATCCGAAGGCTCGCGCCCAAGGGCCTCATCCTCTCTGGAGGCCCCGCGAGCGTGTTCGAGAAGGGCGCACCGACGCTCGACCCCGCCATTTTCACGCTCGGGATTCCCGTGCTGGGCATCTGCTACGGAATGCAGTTGATGAGCCACCTTCTCGGAGGGTCCGTGCAGAGCGCGGCGCACCGCGAGTATGGCCGCGCGAAGATCGAGGTGCGCTCGTCGGGCGACCTGTTTGCAGGAGTCGATGCGCATGCCACTGTGTGGATGAGCCATGGCGACCAGGTCACGCGCGTTCCCAGCGGATTCGAGGTTCTCGCGAGCACGCCGACCTGTCCGAACGCGGCGGTGCGCGATGCCTCCCGCCGGTTCTACGGCGTGCAGTTTCACCCCGAGGTCACGCACACGCCGCAGGGCGGCGACATGCTCGCGAACTTCCTCTTCAAGGCCTGCGGCTACGCGGGTTCGTGGAAGATGTCCGACTTCGTAGAGGCCGAGTGTGCGCGGATCCGCGCGCGCGTCGGCGACTCCAAGGTGATCTGCGGACTCTCGGGCGGCGTCGACAGCTCGGTCGTGGCGGCGCTCCTCGCGAAGGCGATCGGCAGGCAGCTCGTCTGCATCTTCGTTGACAACGGATTGCTTCGGAAGAACGAGCGCGACCTTGTCGAGACGACCTTCCGCGGCCACTTCGATGTCGATCTGCGCGTCGTCGATGCGAGCCGGGAGTTCCTCGGCGATCTCGAGGGCATCGTCGAGCCGCAGGAGAAGCGCCGCCGCATTGGCCATCGGTTCATCGATGTCTTCAAGGAGGCCGCGAAGTCGATTCCCGGCGATGTGCGGTTTCTCGCGCAAGGGACGCTCTACCCCGATGTGATCGAGTCGGGCCACGGGCACGCTGGCACGAGCGCGAACATCAAGCTCCACCACAATGTGGGTGGACTGCCCGAGCAGCTGGGCTTCGAACTGGTCGAGCCGATGCGTCTTCTCTTCAAGGATGAGGTTCGTGCGCTCGGCGAGGTGCTCGGTCTTCCACAGCAGATGGTCTGGCGGCACCCATTCCCAGGACCGGGCCTTGCTGTGCGCGTGATCGGCGACATCACCCCTGGGAAGCTCGAGGTCCTCCGTGAATGCGACCGCATCCTGCTCGAGGAGATCGTCTCGGCGAACCTCTACCGCTCGACGAGCCAGGTGTTCGCGGTGCTCTTGCCCGTGAAGTCTGTCGGAGTCATGGGCGATGGCCGGACCTACGACTCGACCGTCGCGATCCGCTCAGTGGACACGCAGGACTTCATGACCGCGGACTGGTCGCGCCTTCCCTACGAGGTGCTTGCGACCATCTCGAACCGCATCATCAACGAGGTGAAGGGCGTCAACCGGGTCGTGTACGACATCTCCTCGAAGCCGCCCGCGACGATCGAGTGGGAGTAAGGTTGGTTTGAGCGCTCGCGACTCGCGTCGCTTTCGCGCGCTGTGGCGTGTTCATCGCCAAGGGCAGCCGCCGCTCAAGTCACGCGCGCTCATCGCATGATCGATTGACGCTCGATCATCACCAGCAGCGTCTGGCAGATGAGCTCGATGTCGCGCTCTGCGAGCCGGGCCGAGAAGGGGAGGGCGATCAGCCTGTCCGCGGCGCGCTCTGCGCAGGGGAAGTCGCCGATCGAGTGGAACTGCGCGAACGCGGGCTCGAGCGGCAGCGCCACGAGCGGAGCGGTCGCCGCCAGATCATGCCTGAGCATGCCTTGGATGATCGAGTCGCGGTCGTCTCGGCCGTACCGCTCGCCGAGCCTCACCGCGAAGTGGGACCACCGCACGGTTCCATCTGCGCATGGCGCGGGAAGGACAAGGTCGGGATGGAGCGCCAGCCTGCGGAGATACGAGTGAAACACGCGCTCGAGCTCCTCGCAGATCGAGTCGAAGTGCGCGAGGCGCGTCACCCCGAGGCTCGCTGGGAGCACGCCAAGTCGTGCGTCGAGCCCGATGCGCTCCACCCGGGGGATGCCGCCGATCCGTTCCCACTCGTTCCGCGGGTCGAGGGTGCCGAGGTTGCGGCCGAGCCGCAGCGCATGCGCGAGGCTGTCGTCGTTGGTGACGCACACCGCGCCACCCGAGCCGATGGTCGAGTCGCGTTCGCCAAGGGAGATCACCGCGATCCGCCCGAACCGGCCGACGGGATCGCGGCCGAGCTGGCCACCGAGTCCGCCCGCCACGATCTCGAGCATGGGGATCTCGTTGCGCGAGGCGAGGGCCGCCAACTCATCGAGGCCCGCCGGTTGGCCGTGGTTGGCGGATCCGACGATGACGCGAGTCTTCGGGGAGAGGCGCGCCTCGGCCTCGAGGCCCGCGAGGTTCATCGTGCGCGGGTCGATGTCCGCGTAGAGGATGCGCGAACCAACGCGATGCGCCGCTGCGGCAAGCGCGATCGGCGCAAGCGCGGGGACGACGATCTCCGCGCCCTGCGAGGCGGCGAGAGCCTCGAGCGAAGCCTCGATCGCAGTGCCGAGCGAGGCGAAGAGCACTGCGTGCGGGCGTCGGACGATCTCGGCCATGCTGCGCTCGAGCCTGCGTTCCGCCTCGAACGGATCGCCTTGGATCGACGCGAGGAGATCCTGCACTTCTCGCAGTTCGGTTCGGGAAGGTGGAGTGGGACCGATGAGAACGGGCTCGCTCATGATGCCTCCCTCGGCTCGCCTGGCGCGGCCGCAGCGGGGAAGAGTGCGTCGACGGCGTTCACGGTGCGGTTTGAGTGACGGAGCCAGAGCCACGCGGCCTGCGTGCGGATGGCCGGGTCGACAGCCACCGCGCCGCCCGCGATCTGGCCGAGCAACTGCAGTTCCTCCGCTGCCACGGAGTCCGTGCTGCGCGCGCGGAGCAGTGCGATCAGCGACTCTCCGAGGCGTGTGGCGCGGCCTCGCGCGGTCGATGCGACGCGTGCCGCCTCGGGCGAACCAGCGGCCGCAAGCACGAGGAGAAGCGCGTCCTGGCGCTCGCGGCTCTCTGCGGCGCGCACGAGCGGCTGCTCGAGTTCCTCTGGGGCCACGACGGCGAGCCGCGCGAGCGCGCGCATGGTCGGTTCCGCGAGCGCGGGAGCGAGGTCGCGCGGCGCTTCCTCGAGGAACGCCACGCAGGCGAGTCCGAGCGCGCGCTCCGAGGATGGGCCGAGGCGTCGTGCGCCCTCGAGCGCAGCTCGCATGGCGACGCGATGGCGCAGGCCGACGAGCTTCCCGAAGGCGCCCGCGTCGTCCGACTGCGCGAGAAGCACGCCCGCATCAGCGATCGTCTCGAGAAGCGGATCGCCGTTGCGGACCCGCTTCCACTCCGTCTCAGGCGCGCGCACGCCGCTCGCGAGGAGGATCGCCGCCTGCCTGAGCAGCGCCAGCTGCGAGCGGTCGGCCTCGACCTCGGCCGCGAACACTGGGTACCCGTGGTCGGGGCTGAGCACGAGCAGCGACCCGAGCGCCCGGGCCTTGGCGTCGCCTGCGACTTCGGGAAGCGCGATGAGCGATGCGATGAACGGCGCAGCGCCCGCGAGCCGTTCCGCCGAGGCGGCCTCCGCGATCTGCGCGACCGCCGCGGAGCGCGTGCGCGGAGGGAGCGCTGCGATCATCTCGCGGATGCGGGGCTCGGCTCCTGCCTCGTCGGCATTGCTTCGACCGAGGTCGAGGAGGATGGCCAGCGCGAGGCCCGCGACCTCGGGCGTCTTCGAGTCGAGCAGCGGCATGAGCGCGTCCGCCGCAGGCGTTCCGCCCTGCCGTCGCTGCCTCGCAAGCAGCACGACGCGCTGCGCGGAGAGGAGATCGGGCCACGCGAGAACTGCCTCGAGGCGCTGGGCGTCGACGAGCTCGAGCGCGAGCGCGGCGGAGAGCGCCACCTCGCGGTCCGAGGGGCGCGGGAGCGACTCGATCATCGTCGGATCGATGAGCTGTCCCTCGTTGAGTTCGGCGAGCCCGAGCACGCTGTCGACGCGCAGCGACCAGTCGTCGCTGTGGAGCATGCGCTCGAGCAGCGTCCGCGACGCGGGATCCCTGAGCTCGCGCAAGGCGAGCATTGCCGCGTGCTGCTGTCCGTCGTTCGGCGACTGCAGCGTCTCGCGCAGCACCCGCAACGACGAGTCGTATGGGTCGACGGGGCCATACTGCGCCCACGCGGGGGACGCCACCGCGCCGCATGCGCCGAGCGACAGCAGTCCCAACGAAAGGCACGCAGGCGCGGCTCGATTGGCGATGCGGCGC
>JBIKTI010000069.1:0-8700 GCA_044348205.1 Phycisphaerales bacterium
TTCCTGAGAACCTCCGTCGGCACCTGTCCGAGCGCGAAGTGGAGGGCAAGAAGGGAGACGCCAGAATCCTCGGTGCGATAGGCCTCGAGCAGCGCCGGGTGCGACAGCACGCGGCCGGCTTCGGCCGAGAGGTCGCCCTGCTCGCGGAGCGCAAGCGAAAGGAGCTGCTGTGCCGCGACGAACCCGTCGACCGTCGGCAACTCGACGCGCTTCTCGCACGCCCCGCGGAGGATCTCGCGAGACTTCTTCCCCTTCATCGCGATCGAGGCGGCGGCGGAAAGCGCCTCTGCATCGAGCGACTCGAAGTCGACATCCGCGAGCAGTTCGTCGGCAAGCTGCTCGAGCTCGCGCTCGATCTGCTCCTCGACCTCGGGCGTTGGATCGGGATGCGCCCTGTGCCTGGCGCTCATCTCCATCATGTGCTTCATGCCGCGCTGCTTCAGCTCCGAGGCGGTTGGATTCGCAGCTGCAGTGGCCGGCTGCGGAGTGTCGCCGCGGTTTGTCGCCACGGCAGCATCACCGGTTGCGAGAAGCGTGGCACAGACGATCGTGACTCCGAACATGGTGCTCTCCCTCCATCGTGAGCGACTCAGGCACGCAGCGGGCGCGCCGCGCGGAGCGGGGGCATCGACTGCCGGCGATCCAAACTTGAGTCCGAGATGGCTTGACCGCCACCACCCCCGCCGAGATGCGCGTCCACGCCTTATCCGCCCCGGCGGGAATCCGTCCGAACGCCCTGCGCTCGGCGACGGCGCGTGCGCCGGGAGGTCGTTCGCCGACGCTCAGTCGCCGCCGCAGCGTGCCGCGTGCCGCGTCTCGACGCGCATCGTGCGAACAGAACTCCCCGTTTCCGTCACGATTTCTTCCGTCACGGGATGCCTCCGTCGCGAAAGCGCCCCCTACCGATCGACGACCCCTGCCTCCGCGAAGCCCTTGCGCCGCAGGATGCACGCGTCGCAGTGGCCGCACGGCGTGCCGTCCGGCAGCGGGTCGTAGCACGAGAGCGTGCGCGCGACGGGCACGCCGAGCTCGAGCGCGAGCCGCACGATGCCCGCCTTCGACAGCATCTGGAGCGGCGTGTGGATCCTGAAGCGCGCGCCGTCCTCGGTCGCGGCGGCGGTCGCAAGGTTCGCGAGGCGCTCGAACGCGGCGATGAACTCGGGGCGGCAGTCGGGGTATCCCGAGTAGTCGATCGCGTTCACGCCGATCGCGATGTCGCTTGACTGAATCGTCTCGGCGTAGGCCAGCGCGAACGCGAGGAAGATGGTGTTGCGCGCGGGCACATAGGTGATCGGAACGCCGTGCGCGATCTCTCCGTCGGCGCGGTCCTTCGGCACCGCGATGTCCGCGGTCAGCGCGCTGCCGCCGAACGCGCGCAGGTCGATCTCCGTGACCTTGTGCTCCGCAGCTCCGAGCGCGCGCGCGATCTCCGTCGCTCGCGCGAGCTCCACCCCGTGGCGCTGGCCGTAGCGGAAGCTGAGCGCGTGGCACGCATAGCCCTCGCGGCGCATCCACGCGAGCACGGCCGCGCTGTCGAGGCCACCCGAGAGAAGAACGACGGCGCGCTTCATCGTGCGTGAAACCTCGGTCGTCGTTCAGACGGGGCTCGGAACTGCCTCGAGCACGCGCTGGATGATGCGGCGCGTGGTGAGCGTGTCGCCCTGGTGCATGTAGGTGCGGCTGATGACGCGGTGCGCGCACACGGGCAGCACATTCGACACGATGTCGTCGGGCACGCAGTAGTCGCGCCCGTCGACGAGCGCCGTGGCGCGCGCGGCCGCCGCGAGCGCGAGCGCGCCGCGCGGCGAGACGCCGACCTGGAGGTCCTCGCTGTTCCGCGTGGCGGTCGCGATGGCGATGATGTAGTCGACGAGCTCCTGCTTCAACCGCACGGCGTCGACCGCACGCTGGAGCGTGAGCACCTCGGCGGCGTCCATCGCGGGCTGCAGGTCTGGCAGCGCCGTGCGCGCGGGCTGCTTCTGCAGGATGCGCGACTCGTCGTCGGGCGACGGATAGCCGAGCGAGATGCGCATCAGGAAGCGGTCGAGCTGGTTCTCGGGCAGGAAGTAGGTGCCTTCGAATTCGTAGGGATTCTGCGTGGCCACCACGAGGAACGGCTGCGGCAGATGGTGCACGATGCCCTCCGCGGAGACGGTCCCGTCCGACATCGCCTCGAGCATCGCGGCCTGCGTGCGCGGCGTGGTGCGGTTGATCTCGTCGGCGAGGACGACATTGGCGAAGATCGGGCCCTGCCTGAACTCGAAGTCGCCCGTCTGCTGACGGAAGATGCTCGTTCCAGTGACATCAGACGGCAGAAGGTCGGGCGTGCACTGGATGCGCGTGAAGGTGCAGCGGATCGAGCGCGCGAGCGCGTTCGCCAGCACGGTCTTGCCGACGCCGGGGACATCCTCGATGAGCGCGTGTCCGCGGGCGAGGAGGCAGACGATCAGGCGGTCGACGGCCTGCGTGTTCCCCATGTAGACGGAGACGATGTTGCCTCGGAGCGCGGCAATCCTGTCATGCATGGCACGAGTGTACCCGAAGCGTGCGTTTCCCCCGTTTCCTGCGGGCCTCCGCTTGCCCTCGCGGCGATCCCGATGCACCATGCTGCCGATGCCAGAGGCCGTGATCCGCAGACCGCTCCGCTGCGCACAGTGCGGATACGACCTCGAGGGGCTTCCAGCCCGCGGCGCATGCCCCGAGTGCGGCTGCGAGATCGTGGTCTCGCTCGCGCGGCGCCTCGACCTCGACGGCCCGCCCGCGCGGCCCGCGCCCGAGGCGCGGCGACTCGCGTGGGCGCTCATGCTTGGCGCGCTCGGAATCCTCGGCGCCAGCCTGCGCACGGTGGAGTTTGCTGCAAGATCACTGCTTGACGAATATTCCGCGCGCGGCGTCGTGGGCGCGCGCACGCTCTCCGCGCTCGACACGGCGGCAGGTCTCCTGCAGCTCACGGCGCTCGCGGGGGCGCTCCTCGGGCTCGTCGCGCTTGCGGCGATGCTTCCATGGCGCGGCGAGCGACGCCTCCTGCGCACCCGTCTCGTCGGCAGCGGCGCGTTCGCGATGTGGGTCGCGCTCATCGTCCCGCCCGCCGCCACGGTCGGCGTCGCGGCAACCGCCCTGCCCGCAGCGCTCGCCCTCCTTGCGCTGAGCCCGCTCCTGCGCGAGCTCGGGCCGCTCTCCCGCGTCTACCGCTCCCGTTCGAGCGCAAAGCAGCGGATCGACGAACTCCTTCTCGCGGTCGTCATCGCGGGCGTCGCCGCCGCCGCGGGGGCGTTCGCCGCCGATGCGGCGAGCGATGAGACGACGCTCGCCCTCCTTCAGATCGCGGCGGCCACAAGCGCGGGGCTCGCGATCATCGGATTCGGCTATCTCGCGCTGAACTGCGCCTGGATCCTCCGCGCCACGCTGTCGCCAGACCCGACGCTCGCGGAGGTGCTCGCGGACGAGGGGCCCGACATGCGTCCCCCCGCTGCCCCGCGAGATCGCGCCGACACCCCGTGAGGGCGTCTGCCATTACGGCAGCACTTCCAGCCCGCGGGGCGGAACTGTCAGCGTGCCTCGCGGCGAAGACCGCCGCGCGTGAATGCGCAAGTCCATTCTCCAGATACGCTTGCGTCTCCAAGAGCTCCTCTGGGCAAGGGTTGGACACCCGCGCCACGCGCCCCTCGGCTGGTACGGCCTTTGTATTGCCACACCCCCTCACGGTGCGCGGCTCCCGCGCCCCTCGGGGCGGGCGCCCACGCCCGCTGTGACAGTCCACCACCATCGCCCCCGTCTGTCGACGGCGGCGAACCACGCAAGAGCATCGGAGAACGACCACCATGGGCGTCAAGGAACTTTCCTTCGAGAACGAAGCACGCAAGAGCCTCCTCGCGGGCGTCGAGAAGCTCGCCGCAGCCGTCAAGAGCACCCTTGGCCCGCGCGGCCGCAACGCCGTGCTCGACAAGAGCTGGGGCGGACCGACCGTCACCAAGGACGGCGTCTCGGTCGCCGAGGAGATCGAGCTCCGCGACAAGGTCGAGAACATGGGCGCCAAGCTCGTGAAGGAAGCGGCGTCGAAGACCTCGGACGATGCGGGCGACGGAACCACCACGGCGACCGTCCTCGCGGAGGCCCTCATCAAGGCCGGCTTCCGCCAGATCGCGGCGGGCGCGGACCCGAACGCGGTCGTCCGCGGCATGAAGAAGGCCGTCGCCGCCGTCGCCGCGAAGATCGCGGAGGGCGCGCGACCCGTCGAGAAGGTCTCGGGCGGCATCGCAGCCGTCGCCTCGATCAGCGCCAACAACGACATCGCGATCGGCAAGATCATGGCCGAGGCGTTCGACAAGGTCGGCAAGGACGGCGTCATCACCGTCGAGGAAGGCAAGTCGCGCGAGACGACCATCGATGTCGTCGAGGGCATGCAGTTCGACCGCGGCTACCTCAGCGCGAACTTCGTCACGAACACCGACGACATGACCGTCGAGTTCTCGAAGGCGCTCGTCCTCATCTACGAGGACAAGATCGACAGCCTCGCCAAGTTCGTGCCCTTCCTCGAGAAGGTCATGGAGTCGAAGAAGCCGCTCCTCATCATCGCCGAGGATGTGACGGGCGAGGCGCTCAGCGCGCTCGTCATCAACAAGCTCCGCGGAGTCCTCAATGTCTGCGCCGTGAAGGCGCCCGGCTACGGCGACCGCCGCAAGTCCATGCTCGAGGATCTCGCGATCCTCACGGGCGGCAAGGCGATCATGAAGGACCTCGGCATCGAGCTCGACAAGGTCACGATCAAGGACCTCGGCCAGGCGAAGAAGCTCATCATCGACGCAGACAAGACCACCGTCGTCGAGGGCGCGGGCAGCACCACGGCCATCAAGGGCCGCTGCGACCAGATCCGCAACGAGATCGAGGCGACCGACAGCGACTACGACCGCGAGAAGCTGCAGGAGCGCCTCGCGAAGCTCGCGGGTGGCGTCGCGCAGATCAATGTGGGTGCGTCGAGCGAGGCCGAGCTCAAGGAGAAGAAGGCGCGCGTCGAGGATGCGCTCCACGCCACGCGCGCGGCCGTCGCCGAGGGCGTCGTCGCGGGCGGCGGAACCAGCTTCATCCGCGCGCTTCCCGCCCTCGACAAGGTCCGCAAGGGCTGCGTCGGCGACGAGGTCGCTGGCGTCGAGGCTGTTGCAGAGGCGCTCTGCGTGCCGCTGCGCACGATCGCCGACAACGCCGGCGAGAAGGGCACAGTCGTCGTCGCCAAGGTCAAGGAGATGAAGGGCGACGAGGGCTTCAACGCGCTCTCGCTCGAGTACGGCGACCTCGTCAAGCAGGGCGTCATCACTCCCGCCAAGGTCGACCGCACCGCGCTCCAGAACGCGGCGAGCGTCGCCGGCCTGATCCTCACCTGCGACTGCGCGATCAGCGAGAAGCCGCAGCCGAAGGAGGCCGCTGGCCACGGCCACGACCATGACCACGGTGGTGGCATGGGCGGCATGGGCGGCATGGGCGGAATGGGTGGCATGGGCGGAATGGGTGGAATGGGCTTCTAAGCCCTGAACTTCCTGCTGCAGCCACGCCACACGATCAATCGCACGATCAATCGCACGATCAATCGCACGAACCACACGCATCACGCGTCACACGCGAATCACGCAAGAAAGCACGAGACACACCAATGTCCACCGTTCGACCCCTCGAAGACCGCATCCTCATCAAGCCCACCGAGCCCGAGACGAAGACCGCGAGCGGTCTCTTCCTCCCTGAAGCCGCCAAGGAGCGCCCGATGCAGGGCACCGTGGTCGCGGTCGGCCCCGGGCTCCTCCTCGACAACGGCGAGCGCGCGCCCGTCCATGTCAAGAAGGGCGACACCGTCGTCTACGGCAAGTATGCGGGCACCGAGATCGAGATCAAGAGCACCAAGCATGTGATCGTCCGCGAGAGCGAGCTCCTCGGCATCCTCGCCAAGTGAGCCGCGCGCGCACACGAACCCCAAACGGAAGGCAACACACATGGCACAGAAGCAGATGAAGTTCGATGCGGCGGCACGCGCGGAACTCAAGCGCGGCGTCGACCAGCTCGTGCAGGCGGTCGCGGTCACGATGGGCCCCGTCGGGCACAATGTGCTCTTCACGAAGAGCTACGGCGGCCCGCAGATCACCAAGGACGGCGTCACCGTCGCCAAGGAGATCGACCTCCCCGCTCCGTTCGAGAACATGGGCGCCAAGATGGTGCAGCAGGTCGCGAAGAAGACCGCGGATGTCGCGGGCGACGGCACGACCTGCGCCACCGTCCTCGCGGGCGCGATCTTCAACGGCGGCCTGAAGTTCATCGCTTCGGGCGCGAACGCCGTCGCAATCCAGCGCGGCATCAACGCCGCCGCCCAGGCGGGCGCGGACGCCGTGACGGGCATGGCGCAGAAGTGCAAGGGCAAGGCGGACCTGCAGAAGGTCGCCACCGTCTCCGCCAACCACGACACCGCGATCGGCAAGCTCATCGCCGAGGCGATCGACAAGGTCGGCGCGGAGGGCGTCGTCGAGATCGAGGAAGGCAAGACCTCCGACACCACGCTCGACTATGTCGAGGGCATGTCGTTCGACAAGGGCTTCCTCTCGCCCTACTTCATGACCGATCCGAAGCGCGCCGAGTGCGTGCTCGAGAACCCGCTCATCCTCATCAACGAGAAGAAGATCTCGAACCTCGCCGAGCTCCTGCCGCTCCTCAACAAGGTCGCGTCCGCAGGCAAGCCGCTCGTCATCATCGCGGAAGAGGTCGAGAACGAGGCGCTGGCCGCGCTCGTCGTGAACCGCCTCCGCGGCGTGCTCCAGGTCTGCGCCGTGAAGGCCCCCGGCTTCGGCGACCGCCGCAAGGCGATGCTCGGCGACATCGGCGTCCTCACGGGCGGCACCTTCTTCGCGGAGGACATCGGCCGCAGCCTCGAGGATGTCGAGCTCAAGGAGCTCGGCACGGCCAAGAAGGTCGTCATCACCAAGGACGAGACCACGCTCGTCCAGGGCGGCGGCAAGTCGAAGGACATCGCCGCCCGCGCGGACCAGATTCGCGCGCAGATCGAGCGCACCACCAGCGACTACGACCGCGAGAAGCTCAACGAGCGCCTCGCCAAGCTCGTCTCGGGCGTGGCGATCGTCTCTGTCGGCGGCGCGACCGAGATCGCGATGAAGGAGACGAAGGACCGCGTCGACGACGCACTCCACGCGACCCGCGCGGCCGCGAAGGAAGGCTTCGTCGCGGGAGGCGGCGTCGCGCTCGTGCGCGCGATCGACGCCGTGCTCGAGGCCAAGAAGAAGGCGAAGGGCGACGAGAAGTTCGGCTTCGACATCGTCGCCGAGGCGATGGAGCGCCCGTGCGCACAGATCGCGGAGAACGCGGGGCACGACGGCGACCTCGTCGTCTCGAAGATCCGCGAGTCGAAGGCGGGAACCGGCTTCAACGCCGCGACGGGCACCTACGAGGATCTCGTCAAGGCCGGCATCATCGACCCCGCGCTCGTCGTCAAGACTGCGCTTCTCCACGCAGCGAGCGTGGCGGGCCTGATGCTCACGACCGATGTGATCGTGACAGAGCTCAAGGAAGAGGAAGCGCCCGTCGAGGGCGCCGTCAGCTGAGAACTCCACGCCTCTGCGCGGGAAACCGCGCAGAGGCGCTTCCTTTCAAGACACGGGACGCGCGGGTGGTTCGTGCGTCCCTTGCACAGGCGGATCACGGACGGATCACGGACTGATCAGGGACGCGCATGCCGCAGACACGCTGCTACTACGAGATCCTGTCGGTCGAGAAGACCTCCTCGCAGGACGACATCAAGCGGGCGTATCGTCGCCTCGCGATGAAGTGGCACCCTGACCGCAACCCCGGCAACGCCGACGCGGAGGGCGAGTTCAAGGCGTGCACGGAGGCCTACGAGGTCCTCTCCGACCCCGAGCGGCGCGAGCTCTACGACCGCCACGGGCACGCGGGCCTTCGCCAGAACCCGGGCCACGACTTCCGCTCGATGCATGTCAACGACATCTTCTCGATGTTCAACGACATCTTCGGCCAGCAGGCCGGAGGCAGAAGCCAGCGCGGCCCTGCGCGCGGCTATGACCTCGAGACGGAGGTCGAGCTCGAGCTCGAGGACGCCTTCAAGGGCTGCGAGCGCGAGGTCGAGTTCAAGCGGCTCGATGTGTGCGAGCCCTGCGGTGGATCGGGCGCGAAGCCTGGTTCAAAGCCCGTGTCCTGCCCGACCTGCGGCGGCCAGGGGCAGGTCGCGCAGACGGGTTTCGGCGGGATGTTCCGCATGGTCACGACCTGCCCCGAGTGCAGGGGACGCCGCAATGTCGTGCGCGAGAAGTGCGAGAAGTGCCGCGGCCAGGGGCGCGTCTCCACGCGCCGCAAGCTCTCCGTGCGCATTCCCGCGGGCATCGAATCGGGGCAGGTCATCAGGCTTTCAGGCGAAGGCGAGCCGCCGCCGCCAGAGGCGAGCCCAGAGGGCAAGGGTCCGCGCGGCGACCTCCATGTCGTGGTCCGCGTCGCGGAGCATGACCGCTTCGAGCGGCGCGGCGCAGACCTCATCGTCGTCCAGCCGATGGCGTTCGCGCAGGCCGCGCTCGGCGCGAAGGTGAGGATCGAGGGAATCGACCGCGAGTACGACCTCGAGATTCCCGCAGGAAGCCAGCACGGCGATGCGGTCGTGGTCGAGCGCGCGGGGATGTCCGTCCTGAACAGTCGCGAGCGCGG
>JBIKTI010000422.1:0-2883 GCA_044348205.1 Phycisphaerales bacterium
CTCCGCAGCATTCGGCTCGAGACGGAGGACGGGCGCGCGCCGCGGCTCTGCGGCTCGGCTCTCGCTGCTGCCTGAGCGGGCGACGGGCTTCGGCGCGCAGGCCGTGAGCATCAGGGCAGGTGCGAGGACGGACACAAGTCCAAGGGCTCCCGCAAGCGAGAGTGACAGAGTGAGGTGCTTCCCGGAGTTGCGCATGGATCGATCGCGATTTGGGTTCGAACGAGGAGAATGCATGAAGGCTCCGACGGTGGTGAGCGCCACACTTGCCGACCGCTTGAGGGGAGGCTCGGGCGGAGGCTCGGGCGGGACGACCGTCGCGTCCGCTCTGTTCGCCCGATCCGCAGATCGTTCCCAGCGAGGTCCCGTGGCCTCCCAGCGGTCGCCGACGAGACTTCGCGACGGCGCGCCGCGAGGCTATCTTCGGGCTAGACGCGTGCGTTCCTGTAATCGCGGGACTGATAGGCCTGCTTCGGCCGCGCGCTTCGATTGAGTCTCGACGACTCAGCCGCGTGGGTCACGCGAGGTTTGCGAGTCGCTCCGCATTCACGGCGTCCCACGGGCGACCATCGGGCGCGTCGCCCTTCTCTGTCTCGAGCACCTTGGGGACCTCCGCGAACGCAGCATGTCGCAGCACCGCCCTGAACCACGCGTCGCCGCAAAGTCCCTCGCCGATGTGGGCGTGGCGATCCTTGCGCGACGCAAACGGCGCCTCGGAGTCGTTCACATGGATCGCAGCGACATGCGCGAACCCCGCCTCGCGGTCGAAGCGCTCGAGCGTCGCCCGCGCCTTCGCCGGCGTCGACACCTCGTAGCCCGCCGCGAAGACATGGCAGGTGTCGATGCAGTAGGCGATGCGCTCGGGCGCCTTCACCATGCCGCGGATGCGGCCGAGGTGGTGGAAGGCGTAGCCCAGGTTCGTGCCCGAGCCCGTCGTCGTCTCGAGCGCGATCTTGACGCGGTAACCCTTGAGATCCGCATGCAGGCTGTCGATCGACTTCGCGATGCGGCGGAGCCCCGCAAGCTCGTCGGCGCTCGGATCGCAGTCGAGGTCGTTCGGATCCGCCGGCTTGCGCGACGCGCCGAGATGCGCGCCCGGATGCGCGACCGACACGGCCACGCCGAGCGCCTCGCAGCGCTCGAGCTCCGCGCGCTCGCTCGCGAGCGATTTCGCGAGGTTCTCCTCGTCGGGCGACGCGAGGTTCACGAGATAGCTGTTGTGGCTGACGATCCGCGCGGGATCGGCGAACGCCGTTCCCTTGCGCGCGGCGTGGAAGTCTGCGATCTCGTCCTTCGTGAGCGGCTTCGCCACCCACTGCCGCTGGTTGCGCGTGAAGATCTGCACAGCGCCGAAGCGGAAGGCGACCGCTTCGTCGATGGCGGCGCGCAACGAGCCCGCAGTCGAAAGATGCGAGCCGATCCAAAGCCGCTCGCACGCCGATGCAGCGGGCGCCTGCCGCGCCGTTGCACTCACGCGCAGCCTCCGATCGCGCCGCGTGGCGCTGTGTCGGCGATGCCTGCGAATGCGCGGCGATCGACCGAGCCGCAGCCGAGTTCCTGCGAGAGCGACTCGGCGGCGACGGCGGCCTGGGCGCGAAGCTCGGGCACCGCGGTCGATTCCCACAGTTCGCCGCGGCGCAGCGCACCAACGAGCCGCACGCGCGGCTGCACGGTGCCATCCGCGCCGATCAACCGCCCCTCGCGGTCTGCGCGCAGACCGAGCCCGAGGCGGTCGGCCGAGGCGAATCCCATGCGCAGCATCGCGCCGAGCAGCGGGTCGAGCGTCTCGGAGACGCTCATCGTGGGTCCCGAACAGTTGATGACGCGTGACGCGCGCAGCGAACGGAGCGAACCGTGCGGCGTGCGCACCACGACTTCGGCGTGCGTGCCGTCTGCGTCCATGCGCATCGATGCGATCGCTCCCGCAAGGACCTCGATCGAACCGGCGGCGCGTTCGCGCTCGATCGCCTCGAGGAGCTGCGCGGGCGCGCGGTGACGGTGGATCTCCCAGTACGGCCGCAGGCGCCGCAGAAAGAGCTGCCGCTCGGCGGGCGGCCACGCGCTCCAGATCGCCTGCACATGCGGCCGCACGCCGTCGATCGCCGCATGCCACGCGTGGCCTTCGCGCGCGAGTTCACGCACGGCGCGGCGAACCGCGCGGAACGCCGCATGCACGCCCTGCATCAGTTCCTGCGGGCCGTAGACGACGGGGGTGCCATGCGACGCGGCATGTGGCAGCGGCAGCCGCCCGTTGCGCGACACGAGCACGATGCGGCCGGCCCAGCCGCTGCGGCGCAGGCTCATCACGAGATCGATCGAGGTGAGGCCGCTGCCGACGAGGACCGCATCGCCGCCAGGCGCGAGGCCCTGCACGGCCGAATTGTCCCACGGATCGTGCGCGAGCAGCTTGCGCGTGACGCCCTCGTCGACCGCGCGCCACGGGGCGCGTGCGGGCGGAAGGCCCGGGGCCAGGATCACGCCGCGCGCAAGCACGGTGCGGCCCGACGCGAGCAACAGCTCGAAGCGCTGCCCGAGCGGCTCGACATGGACGACCGCGTCGCGGACGAACGCGGCGCACGCCTTCGTCTCTGCGAGCGTCTGCGACACAGATTCTGCGAGGTAGCGCCCGAAGAGTGCGCGCGGCACGAACTCGTCGGCGCGATAGCGGCCGGGGAAGGTGCGCTCGAGCCACTCGTGGAAACCGGTCGGCCGATCGGCGAAGACGCCCATGCGCCCGGCCGGCACATTCAGCAGGTGCTCGGCGTCGCACGCGCCGTACGCCACGCCCGGCGCAGCGAGCGGCCGACGCTCGAACACCACGCACTGGCACTTCGGCGCGCACTGCGCGAGCCGCACGAGCGACATCAGTCCGCTGAAGCCGCCACC
>JBIKTI010000423.1:0-2871 GCA_044348205.1 Phycisphaerales bacterium
TCGGGCCGACGGCCCCGCCAAGCGAGCCGAGCGAGCCTACCGTGGGTGATGGGGGCGCGAACGCCCCGCGTTGACCGTGCCAGAAGCGCGCACGACCGGCGTGACTCGGCGTGACTTGACTTGACTCGACTCGACTCGACTCGACTCGACCGGACGATGGAATGGATCCGCGCCAACCTCCCCATCACGCTCGGCTTCGCGCTGTCGGTGCTGCTGCACCTGTTCCTGTTCCTCCCTGCAGTCGGTCTCCTCGGGAGCGGCGCCACGGCCCGGGCGGAGCGTGCGGCGCTTCGCGGAAGCGAGCTGGAGATGGCGCAGCGTGACCGTTCTCGCGAGGAGGATGCGCAGGGCCGCGCGCAAAGCGCGGACAACGCCCGCAAGGCGCTGCAGGAGAGGCGCGACCGCCAGGACCCGGTCGAGCGCCGCGAGGAGGAGGTCCGTCTCGGGATCGATCGAAGCAGCGCCAACACGCTGAACTGGATCGGCTACGAGGAGTACGAACGCCACCTCGCGGAACTCGCGGAGGTCGAGCAGGCCGCCTACAGACTGGCTGTCGCGAGCGGCTCGCGAGGCGATGCGTCGCCGCTGCTCCCGCCCGCACCGCCATCGCCCTCGGTCGCCGTCTCGCCCGAGCCAAGCCCGCTTCCGCTGCCCGCCGCTGCGCGAGGCAGCGAGGCAGAGACTGCGGGAACGCCAACGGCAGGCGTGCCCGCGGAGCGCCAAGCCAGCCAACCGCCCGAGCAGCCAACGGCCGTCACGGATGCCCGCGCCCCTGCGACGCAGCCAGCGCCCCCGCTTCCGCCGCCCGAGATGGCGGCCTCTCCCGAGCAGCGGTCGGACTCGGGCCGCCCGGATGAGCGCGTGCCGCCGTCAGACGACCCGGCTGCGCCTGCGGTCGCGCCAGATGCCTCCGCGGCCGACGACGATCGAGACACGAAGAACCCTCCGACGGAGACGGAACCATCCGCGCTTCCCGTCGTCCGACCCGTGGATGGCACCCGCCCCGCGCCTCCGCCCGCGGATCCTTCGCGCACGGACCCTCGCAGCGAGCCGCGCACAGACCCAACCGCGGACCCCGTGGCGGACCCCATGGTCGATCCCACGACGACAACGCCGCCGCGGGATCCGAAGTCGCCACCCACCGATCCGCTCGACCCAGCGCCACCCGTCGAACGGCCGACGCGACCATCGGAGCAGCCCCCCTCCGAGCAGGACGACCCGGCGACGAACCCAGCGCAGGGCACCGAGGGCGCGGGCGAACGCTCGACCGAGGAGATCGCAGGCGAGACAGGAGGCGGCGTCGAGGGGCCCACACCGACCGACGGCGCGACGAGCGAACCCGCAGCGCCCTCCCCGGCGGGAGATCCAGGGGAGACGACCGCGAAGCGCGGCGAGCTCTCAGACCGCGAGAGCGACGCAACCTCGATCATCGAGGTTCCGATGAACGCCTGGCACCTTGGCCGACCGCTTGCGGCGCAAGGCATCGTGCTGCGCCCCGTGCGTCCCCGCTTCACCGTGCTCAACCGCCTTGATGGCATCGCGCGCAATCCGATCGGCGAGCTCGTGCTCGGGCGAGACGGGATCCCCAGCTCGGCCCGTGTCGTGCGCTCGACGGGCAACCCCGGCGTCGACCAATCGATCCGCAGCGCGCTCTTCAAGTGGCGCGCAAGCGGAGAGCAGCTCGAGAAGCTCAAGCCAGGGCAGACGCTGACGATCCGCCTGAGGCTGATCATGCTTCAGGACTGAGTTTGAGCGCTCGCAACTGGCGCGCTGCGCGCCTTTGCTCGCTCTGGTGCTGGGACGCGGGTCGGAGCGGCCGTCGGTCAGACAACGCCGCACAGCCGCTTGCGCCACTCGGCGGTGCGGTGATGGTCCGTCAGGTCGTACTGCAGCGGCGTCACCGTGATCATGCGCTCGTACAGCGCCTCGACATCCGTGCCCTCGCGGGTGTGCAGGAACTCCATGCCGTTTCCGCTCGGCCAGTAGTAGAGCTGCCCGCCCGGGCCGACGCGCTTCTCGTACCCGTCGATCCCCGCGGCGGTGTTCATGGTGACCACGCGCATCTGCGGCAGCGGCGCGTCGGCGGAGTTCGTGCGCGGCACATTGATGTTGATGACCGAGTGCGGGTCGATCGTGTGCTCGAGCACGCGGTCGATCGCGTGGCGCGCGATCTCCGCAGCGCGGCGCCAGTGCGGCACGCCGCCTCCGAGGTGCAGGCTCACCGCGATCGCAGGCACGCCGAGGAACGCGCTCTCGACCGCGGCCGCCACCGTGCCCGAATAGATGACGTTGATACCGACATTCGCGCCCGAGTTCATCCCCGAGATCACGACATCGGGGCGCGAGCCGTCGCCGAAGAGATCGGGCCAGATCCGCCGCAGGCCGAGCTTCACGCAGTCCGCGGGGCGCCCGTCGACGGCGTATCCGCGCATCCGCGCGTTGGGGGCCACCTCCTCGACCATCAGCGGCTTGTGGAAGGTGATGCCGTGGCTCGTCGCGCTCTGGACATCGCTCGGGGCGATGGTGACGACTTCGCCGAGGCCCTGGATCGCGGCATGGAGCGCCTCGATGCCTGGCGCGTGGATGCCGTCGTCGTTGGTGAGGAGGATCTTCATGGGGTCGCGCAGTGTACGGCTCGCACACGGATGCGCCCGCTCCACGGGCGGGGCCCGACCTTCGTACCATGCCGCGCGTGCAGATCGCCGGGTTCATCCTTGCGGGCCTGAGCGCAGCGCTCGTCGTGCTCGCGCTCGTCCTGATCGTGCGGATCGCGCGCGCAGATCGTGGCATTCCCCGTGTCCGCGAGGGCGACATGCTGCCCCCCGCGGCGGGGCTCCTCTCGATCGTCATCCCGGCGCACAACGAGGCGCG
>JBIKTI010000424.1:0-2870 GCA_044348205.1 Phycisphaerales bacterium
CGGAGCAGAGCCGCGCGAGCCGGTCGGGCGGCACCGCCGCGACGACGGCCTGCGCGGGCACGACGCCGTCGTCGCAGACGACGCCCGTCACGCGCGCCCCGTCGAACGCGAGCGCCTTCGCGCTCGTGCGGAGCCGAAGCGCGCCGCCCGTCGCGGACACGATCGCGCCGACCTCGTCGTAGAGCCGCGCGAGCGGCACGGCCGCGACCCCGACAGCGCCCGCGAAGCGGTGCGCGAGCATTCCCTCGTCGAAGACCTTGAGCGCGTGCGTGGCCTCGCAGCGCGCGCTCGGAAGGTTGCACGCGGAGAGGACGACAGGGTCCCAGAAGAGCTCGACGACCCGCTGTGGCTGTCGCGTCTCGCCGAGGAACTCGCCGAACGCGCGGCCTTCCCAGCGCACGCGGCCCTTGGGGCCCATGCGCAGGATCGCGAGGAACGCGCGCGCGATCGCACGCTTCTCGGAGAGCGTGAAGAGCTTCATGCGCGCGAAGCTCGGCGCGTAGTGCAACGGAGCGGGAAGGATCGGCGCGATCGAGAGCGCGTCGCGCGCGCCCTCTCCGCGCGCGAACCACAGCGTCTCGTGCCAGTCGATCTCGCCGAGGACGCCGAGGCGCTCGTAGAGCTCGAGGATGTTCGTGCAGCAGCCCATGACGACATGCTGGCAGTTGTCGAGCTCGACGCCGCTGCGCACATCGTCGAAGCTCGTGGCGCGGCCGCCGAGCTTCGTGCGCGTCTCGATGAGCTCGACGCGCCAGCCCGCGTCGGCCGCCGCGACCGCCGCTGCGATGCCCGCGACGCCGCCTCCTACGATGGCGACGGTGCGCTGGACGCCTGCGTTTCCCGCGGTCTCCGCGGTCATCGCGCGCCTCCCGTCGGAAAGAGCCCGAACCGCGCGCGCAGCGCGATCCACGACTTCGCGAGGGGCGAGAGCCGCGCGCGCGCGCGCATCGCCTTCCGAGGGTCGCGCTCGACCAAGCGGAGGATGCCGCGGTAGATCTCGCTCATCGCGAGAATCGTCGCGCGCGCATCGGGCGAGACCATCGCGTCGAGGGCGGCGCTCTCCTCGAAGAAGCGCTGCGCGCGCGCGCACTGCCCGCGCATGAACGCCTCGCAGCGCGCGTGGTCGCGCCATGCGACCAGCGCATCGATCGAAAGCCCGCCCGCGGCGAGTTCATCCGCGGGCAGATAGCAGCGGCCGCGCGCGAGATCCTCGCGCACATCGCGCAGGATGTTCGTCAGCTGGAACGCCACGCCGCGCTTCGTCGAGAGCTCGCGCGCCCGCGCGAGGTCGACGCCCGCGCGCACGCCCCAGATGTCGAGGCAGATCCGCCCGACGGTCGACGCCACGCGGTCGCAGTAGAGCTCGGTCTCCGCGAAGGTCGCGTAGACGCGCGGCTCGAGGTCCATGCGCTGCCCTTCGATCGCTGCCTCGAAGTCCTCGGCGGGAAGCGGCGTGTGCGCCGCGACCCATGCGAGCGCCGTGAGCACGGCGTCGTCCGCGCGTGCGCGGCCTTCGAGCGCCTCGCGCGTCGCGACCGCGAGCGCATCGAGCCGTACGCGCCGCGCCTCCGCCGTCGCGCCCTCCTCGTCCGCGATGTCGTCGGCGACCCGCATCCACGCGTAGACCGCATAGAGGGCGCGGCGCTTCTCGGCGGGAAGAAGACGCAGTCCGTAGTAGAAGTTCCGCGCCTTCGTGCGCGTGATCTCCTCGCAGACGCGGAGCGCATCCGCGCTCATTCCGCGGCCTCGGGCGCGGCGATCGCAGCGGGCTCGATGCGCCGCGGGAAGCGCGCAGCGTCGGGGTCGGGCTCGGGGTCGATGAACCAGTCGCTCGGGTCTGGAAGCGCGGGCACGCCGCCAAAGGAACGCATCATGAGCGCACGCCCGACGAGCGCGATGCGGCGCGTGGCCGAGAGCCGCGGCCGATGCAGCACCGTCTCGCAGTTCCACCGCTCGATCTCGCGCAGCACGCTGCGCCCGCCGGCCGCGAAGAGCCAGAGGAGCGGCCGTGCGGCAGGCGATGCGCGCTCGACGAGCGGCTCGCCGCGCTCCCAGAAGTCCCAGGTGCGCGCCACGAGTCTGCGCACGACCTTGCGCGACTCGCCGAAAAACGCGGCGTCGCAGGAGTATCCCTGACGAATCGTGCGATCGAGGCGCCCCTCGAAGTCCGCGACATCGTGCATGTCCGCGGGCACATAGAGCCGCTTCCTCTCCTCCCAGTCGCGGCGGATGTCCTGCCAGTGGTTCGTCAGCTGGAGCGCGGTGCAGGTCGCGTCGCTTGCGGCCAGCATCGCCTCGTCGCAGCGCTCGCCGAGCGCGGCGAGGACGAGCCTGCCCACGGGGTTCGCGCTGAGGCGGCAATACCCGACGACCTCGTCGAAGGTCGCGTAGCGCGCCTTGACCTGGTCGAGCTCGAACGCGGAGATCAGGTCGCGGAAGGGGTCGAGCGGCAGCGCGCGCGCGGCCACCGTCTCGCGCAGCGCCACGAAGACGGGATGTCGCGCCTCGCCCGCCACCAGCCTCTCGAGCTCGCCCCGCCACCACGCCAGAAGCTCGGTCGCGCGCTCGGTGCTGCCCGCCTCATCGCCGAGGTCGTCGGCCCAGCGCGAGAAGGCGTAGATCGCGGCGAAGTCGTCGCGGCGCTCGGGCGGCACCAGCGGGCTCAGCACGCTGAAGTTCTCGTACCGCCCGAGGGCGAGCCTGCGGCAGTAGGCGCGCGCCTCGTCGAGGGAGACGGCCGCCGTCTGCGACGGCCCATATCGGCTGAGATCGTGGAGTAGGACGGACACGGGGGATCTTCGTGCATGGACGACGGGACGACGCGACGCGTGGCCATGTCGCGCCTCGCGCTGAAAAGGTACCGCACCGCG
>JBIKTI010000425.1:0-2868 GCA_044348205.1 Phycisphaerales bacterium
TCCACTTGCCCACGCGCACATTGTCCTTGTAGAGGCCCTCTCGCTCGAGCGGTCCGCTCTCGTAGTACGCGCGTCCGACGCCGTTGCGCGCCCACTTCCCGTTTGCGCCCTTGCGCATCTCGTAGGTGTACTTCACATTCCCGTTCGGCCAGAGCTCCTTGCTGACGCGCAGGTTCGGGTCGGCCTGGTCGGCCGCTGCGACTGCGGGCGGAGCAGGGGCCGCAGGCGTGGCGGGAGCCGCAGGCGCGGCAGCGCGCTCCGCGGCGGGCTGCGCGGGCCTTTCGCACGACGCGAAGGCGAGACCGAAGAGAAGGGCAAGCGGCGGCGCCAGCATCGGCGCGAGCGTCGATCGAACGCGCGTGGGTTGGTTGTCGGACGGCTTCATCGGGCGGATCTCCATGCGGACCGTGTTCCTCGCGACGCAAGATAGGCGAAATCGGCGGAAACCCGTACGATCGCATCCGTTGCTGCGCCGCCTGCTTCCAACGCCACTTGCCGCTCTTGCGATCGTCGCGCTCCTCGCAGCGCTCCCCGCGGGCGCCGTGCACGCGTCGCTCGAGGTGCTCCTCGAGCGTCCCCTCGCCGTGCGCGACGCGCCGATCCTCGTTCCCGTACGCATCACGGGTGCAGCGCCCGCTGTCGTCTCCGTGCGTGCTGTCGCGGACGATGGCTCTACGCGTGGCTTCGAGGCGCAGATCCTCTGGCCGCGCAGGCCGGGCGCGGGTGAAGTCAGTCCGCTGCGCTGGGCGCGCGCGTCGAACGATCTTCGGCTTTCGCGCGAGCGCCCCGAGGGCGCCGCCGACGCGTATCTCGCGCTCGATCCGCCCGCAGCGCCGCAGCGGGTCGCGCGCTTCGAGCTCGGCTCGACGCGCATCCTGCCGCGCTGGCTCGAGCCTGCGGACGCTGACAATGCAGCGGACCGAGACGCGAGCCTCCTTGCGCGGCTCGCGCGCCGCGCCAGCGCCGTGACGCCCGTGGGCGCGCCCGACGCGCTGCTCTCGCTGCCCGACCCCGCAGCGCCGTTCGAGCGCTTCCGCTGGGAGATCGGCTGCGCGCTGCGCGGGTGGGCCCCGCCGCCCGCGTTCGAGGCGGGCTCGCCCGACGATCTCGCCGCGCGCGCGACCACCGCGCTCTGGCTCGCTGCGCTCTCGCGCCTCGCCGAGGCAAGCGAAGGCGTCGCCGTCGAGTGCGCGGAGATGCTGGTCGCCACCTGCTACGACGACACTGCGCCCGCGCCGATCGCTGCGTGGATCGCGGATCCTTCCGCGCTTTCCTCGTTGCTCGCGCTCGCGATCGACCCATCGCGCACGGGCGACACGCTCGCGGAGGCGATGGTGTCCTGGCTGCGCGTCCGTTCGCCGATCCAGCTTTGGGTCGAGGACGAGACGCGCGACGAGGTGGTGCTTGCGTTCGCGAACCCGACGAGCAGCGAGGAGGTCGTGCGGCTCTCGTGGCTCGAGAGCGTGTGGCTCGATGTCGACGACCCGCCGCTTGCAGCGCTCGCGATGCCTGGCGAGGTCACGCGCGTGCGCGTGCCGAGGCCGCGCCGCGCGGAGATCGACGGCGCGCGCATTCCGCAGGACGATGGCCGCGCCACGCTCCGCATCGAGCACCGCGGCGAGGTGCGCACGCTCGTGGTCACGCCGCCCGTCGTGCGTGCGGGGCTCGCGGGCGTCGTCCTCGCGCGCCTCGTCGCGCCGCTCGATCTCGTGGCGGTCTCGGTTGGAACCAACGAGGCCGCCCCGCCCGAACTCGCCGCAGCGGCGTCGCTTCGACCGCGGCTCGAGTCGTGGGAGGTCTTCGCGGAGGTCCGCACCGCGCGTGCGCCTGGCGCAGACGACGCGATCGCCTTCACGGGCGTGGGCGGCACGACTGTCGTCGTCCGCGGCGACGGAAGCGTCGACGACCCCGCTGGTCTCGTCGCCGAGGGAACGCTCGCTTTCCGCGCCTACGCAGACCGCTTCCGCGTCGGCTTCGTGCTGCCGAGCGCGTGGATCGAGCGGATCGACGGCGACGCCGTGGTCGCGCTTGGGCTTCGTCGCTCGGGCGCCGCGGGCGTGGGCGATGCGCCCTTCGCGTCGGTCCCGTGGCGGACGCACCCGCGGCTTCTCGGCATCGACCTCCTTGGCGGCGGGGCGCGCGTGGGCGAAACCCTATACTCGGCGCCATGACGCCCATCCCGCCGCGGATCACGGCGCTGCTCAACCAGAAGGGCGGCGTCGGCAAGACGACTTCGACGGTCAACATCGGTGCAGCGATCGCGCTCCTTGGACGCCGCACGCTTCTGATCGACCTCGACCCGCAGTCGCATCTCTCGCTTCACCTCGGCGTCGACGGCTCGTCGGTCGGGCAGACGGTCTACGAGGCGCTCGTCGACCCCGACTGCTCCGTGCGGGACTCGATCGTGCAGGTCCGCGACAACCTGTGGCTCATGCCGTCGACGACCGACCTCGCGGGCGCAGAGACAGAGCTCGCGTCGCACCCCGACCGAAACCGCATCCTCCGCCAGCGCTTCGAGGAAGTCGCGGACGAGTTCGACTTCGTGCTCATCGACTGCCCGCCGAGCCTCGGCGTGCTCACGCTCAACGGCCTCTGCCTTGCCGACGAGGTGATCGTGCCCATGCAGGCGCAGTTCCTGGCGATGCAGGGGCTCACCAAGCTCGTCGAGACGGTGCAGCTCCTCGCGCAGGGGCTCAACCCGACGCTCAGGATCGGCGGCGTCGTCCTGTGCATGCACGAGACGCAGACCGCGCATGCGCGCGAGGTCGTGCAGGAACTCACGAACTTCTTCGACGAAAGCGCGGGAAGCGGACTTCCGTGGGATGGCGCGAAGGTGCTGATGCCCGCCGTGCGGCGCAACATCAAGCT
>JBIKTI010000428.1:0-2867 GCA_044348205.1 Phycisphaerales bacterium
CCGACAGGCGGCGAGCCTGAGTCGGTGGTGCTCGGCGACTTCGACCTCGACACGGCGGCGGGCGACCCTGCCGACCTCGACATCGCGCTGACGGCGCGGGCGACGACGGAGCCGAACGCCCCGCGCGTGATCAAGGTGCTGCGCAACGACCGCGTGAACGGCGTGCTGGCGCTGGCGCCCGCCGACGACATCGTGGTGCCCGGCGCCCCGAAGCTGATCGTGGCCGACGAGTTCGATCCCGTGGCGGGCGCGGACATCGTGTCGCTGAGCCTCGGTGGCGCGCAGAACTTCCAGGGCGGCGCGCCCGTGGCGACCGCGAGCCTGCTGCCCGCGGTGGTGAAGGGCAAGTGCGCGGTCGGCGACCTCAACTGCGACGGCACGGTCGACGCGAACGACCTCGCCGTGGTGCTCGCCGCGTGGGGCACGAACAACCCCGCGGCCGACATCGACGGAAGCGGCACGGTCGACGCAGCGGACCTGTCCTTCATCCTCGCCAACTGGGGCGTGAGCGGGGCCGAGTAGTCGACCACGAAGCGATCTGGCAAGCGCTTGCAGCGCGGCCGCGCGGGTTGGCCATTTCGGAGCTGGCCGAGGACGGTCGACGCTTGCCGAGACTCTCTCGGCCCGCACTCGAGATCGTCCTCGACCGCGGCGCCGACCTCCGCCAGATCGCGACGGAGATCCACAATGGCGCGGCGCGGAACCTGATGGTCGAGGCGGACTTGCAGCGCCGCCAGCGCATCGCGGGGCTGCGGGCGCAGGGGTAGGGGTCTCCGCGCGCGGAACTCATTTTCAGATCGGTTTCCGCGTTTCCGACGCACGCGACATCGGACGGCGCATTCCTGATGAGCCTATTTGGGCTGGCCGGAGATCCGCAGTCGTTCCTCGTGATCGCGTAGGCGTTCGGCGCCGCTCCTCACGGGGGCCGCGAACGACTTCGCGCGCTGCGGACGCCATCTCAGTGAGTCCTGGAGTCAACCATGCGCCACGCACCGCAGCCGTACCCGTTCCTCGCACTCCTATTGACGACCAGCAGCGTGTTTGGCCTCTTCTGTGGATCGTCGGGTTGCTCGAAGCCTCTGGTTCGGATCAGCACGCCCGGCGGGAACATCGATGTCAGCATCCCTTCGTCGTTTGGAACGCAGCCTGCCGACGCAGAGAAGTCTGCTTCGCGCGGAGCCCCAAGCGCCTCGGGTCCTGCCGCAGCCGCGCCGGCCGCGGCGGTGGCGAGCTCGATCATCGGAGTCGAGTACCCGCTCGACCGATGGAGCCCTCAAGAGATCGAAGCGCGGCTCCGGCGAAATCAACTGGAGTTCGATCAGCTTGTCGGGAGCAGGATCGAGCTCACCGGTACTCAACCCGATCCCGTCTGGGAGCGCGCTGTGGGCGTGGATGCGGCGGAGTTCTTCAGCAGCGACGAACTGTTTGCACTCCATCGACTCGATCTCGAGCTCACGCAGCTCTGGGGACTCCTCGGGGCACACCACGCGCGGGCGCAACTGATCACGCGAGTCGAAGGTTTGGAGCGCGATGTCGAGCGGATGGAACGAGACGGGGTGGATGCGCGCGGTCAGGCGCGTGGACGCGCCAAGCTGAAGGATGAGCTGCGGCCTCAACTCGAGAGGGCGAGCAAGGTCATGCTTGCCGGAAGCATAGGAAAGCCGCCTCTCGGCACGGCGCAGGCCTCGAGCGTCCCACTCGCATTCGGATACGTCGGGGAAGGCGGTGCTGAAGCCGGTCTCGTGGACCTTCGAGACTTGGCTCGATCAGTCAGGCGTCTCGACCGGAACCTCGCGCTCGGCGGTGTGCGCGGGCTGATCATGTGGCCGTCGGTCACGGGAACCGTCATCCAACTCGGCGATGCGCACCACAAGCCAGACGCGCGCCGACGAGTCCTGGCCTCGCAGGCGGCGACTGCCGCCGCGATGTACTCCAAGCGACTTGCGAGCGCTCGGAGCGAGCAGCAGGCGTACTTCCGCGACTGCATGGAGTTCTGCAAGTACATCGAGACACTGGCGCGGGCGGGCGACGATCGCGGAGTCGATGCGGCGCGCGAGAGCTGGGTCAAGGCCGCACTCGGCCGCCTGCTGGAGCCGATGGCGGCGGAGCCAAGCGCGGGCAAGGAGGCAAAGCAGATCGTGGAGCGGCGCGCAGGCGCTCCCGCGAAAGGTCCAGGCGCTCCCGCGAAAGGTGCAGGCGCTCCTGCGCAAGGTGCAGGCGCTCCCGCGCAAGGTGCAGGCACTCCCGCGCAAGGTGCAGGCTCCGCCGCGCAGGCGGCAGGCTTTCAGAACTTCAAAGGCGGTGTTGCGGAGGTCATCGACCTCGATTCGCTTTCGGAGTCGTTCCTTGAGGCGAGGCTGATGGTGGCGACGAAACGCTATCGCGAGTCTGCGGCGACTCAACCTCTGACCGTTGATTCCGCACGCGAGATGCGATCGATGTGGGCCCATGCCACCCTCGCCGGCAATCTTCTTCGCAGCGTTCGGAATCGTATGGGGGAGAAGGCAAATCTTGCGAGCCTCCAGCAGGAGGCGCGGACGGAGGCGGAGCTTGGCCTCTCGTCTACGCAGCAGCGTGACCGAGTCAACAGGCTCGAGGAGCGTCTCGCGGAGGGACGCTACGCGGTGGTCTCGGTCACATGCAACCGCTATGCGCGTGAGGCCGCGAAACTGGTTGCGTGGGCCGACGCCTGTGGGGAGGGCGACTGGATCCGTGGAGAGACAGAGCCTCTGCTCAAGATCTGGGGCTTTGAGTTGAGCGGTTGTCTGCCAGGAGCACACCCCTCCGCGGAGACGAGAAACATGAACACCTTGGCGAGGATGCTGCAGGATGAGGCGAAGCGCCGATACGGCACCGATCCTGAGGTC
>JBIKTI010000427.1:0-2867 GCA_044348205.1 Phycisphaerales bacterium
GCGGTCGCATTGGCGCTCTTCATCGCCGCCTGCGGGCCGTCCGATGCGCCACCCGGCGGGGCGAGCGTTCCTGCGGAGGCGAGCGTTCCTGCGGTGGCTGGCATTCCTGCGGAAGCTGGCGCGCTCGGCCCTGTGCATGCGCTGAGCGTCACCGACCTCGAAGGCCGTTCCGTGTCGCTCGCCCAGTTTGCGGGGCGGCCGATGATCATCGAGATCTGGGCGACCTGGTGCGGCCCGTGCAGGCGAAACCGCCAGCTGGTCCACGAGCTCAAGAAGGAGTTCCCCGATCGACTCGTCGTGATCGGCGTGAGCGTCGACAGCAAGGCCTCGCTCGTCACGAACTTCCTCCGTTCGAACCCTGCGAACGAGCACGAGTTCATGGCGACCCCCGAGTTCATGCAGCTCGTCGCCACGCGATCGACCTCGAACGCCATCCCGAAGACGATGTATGTGAACGGGCGCGGGCAGATCGTCGATGTCTCGGAGGGCGTGCAGGGCGCGAAGTGGGTTCGCGCCATGGCGAAGAACCTCAAGTGAGCGAGCCCCGTCCGACCACGCCTGCAGTCAAGCGCGCGCCGCGGCGGACAGCTGCGATGGTCGCGACGGATGCCGTCTATCTCGTGGGCGCCGTGCTCGCATCGCCGTTCTGGCTCACGCGCATGATCGCCACTGGCAAGATCAGGACGGACTGGCGCGCGCGGCTCGGCTTCGGCGAGTCGCTCGCGCGGACGACGCGGCCGCGCATCCTGATCCACGCCGTGTCGGTCGGCGAGGTGAATGCGATCCGTGGGCTCGTCGAGCGGCTTGCGGCCGATGCGACCGCCCCCGACATCGTCGTGAGCGCGACCACCGACACGGGCTTTGCGCGCGCAACGGCGCTGTTCGGAGCGCGGCACGCCGTCGTCCGCACGCCGTTTGACTTCACGGGCGCGGTCAAGCGCTGGCTTGGGCGCGTGCGGCCCGATCTCCTCGTGCTCGTCGAACTCGAGCTCTGGCCGAACATGACGCGCTTCGCCGAGGCCTCGGGCGTTCCCGTCGTCGTCGTGAACGGGCGCCTGAGCGACCGCAGCATCGTGCGCTATCGCCGTGTCAAGCCGCTCGTGCGGGGCATGTTCTCGCGCGCGACCGCTGTGCTTGCGCAGAACCCGACCTACGCGGCGCGGTTCGCGGAGCTCGGCGCGCGCGAGGTCCTCGTCTCTGGCAACATGAAGTGGGACTCGATCGCGATCCGCGACGAGGTGCCCGGGGCAGCGGCACTGCGCGAGGAGTTCGGGCTTCCGCCCGACGCGCCCGTCGTCGTCGCCGGCAGCACGGAACCAGGCGAAGAAGTGCTGCTTCGCGACGCGCTGCCGCCGGGCGTGCGGCTTGTCATCGCGCCGCGCAAGCCCGAGTGGTGGGACGGCGTCGCCGCGAACCTGCCCGGCTGCGTGCGTCGTTCGCGCAGGGAGCGCGGCGGCGCGGACACGCGGTTCCATCTCCTCGACACCATCGGCGAACTCGGCATGGCGTACTCGTTCGCCGATGTGGTCGTCATGGGGCGGTCTTTCGGCAAGCTCTACGGAAGTGATCCGATCGAGCCCGCGAGCCTCGGCAAGCCCGTCGTGATCGGCCCGCGCGTTCACGATTTCCGCGATGTCGTCGCCGCGTTCAAGGCGCGCGACGGGATCGTTCAATGCGAGGCCGACGAGCTGAAGTCGGTGCTCGCGCGTCTTTTTGCGGGCGAATCCGAGCGCGCCGCGATCGCCGCGCGCGCACGCGACACGATCCGCGACGAGCAGGGCGGCAGCGCGCGGACCGCGGAAGTGCTGCTCTCGATGCTGCCGTCTCGGCCTGCGCGCGGTTGATACGCTGCGTGCATGGCAACGAACGCAGAGGTCGCGGCGGCATTCGAGGAGCTTGCGGTTCTCTCCGAGATCCTCGGGGCGAATGTCTTCAAGGTGAACGCGTTCCGCAAGGCGGCGCGCGCGGTGGAGGCGCTCTCGGGCGAGGCGACGGCGATGCCGGTCGCGGCGTTGAAGGAGCTCGACGGCCTCGGCGCGTCGACCGCAGCGAAGGTGCACGAGTTCGCCGAGAAGAAGACGATGAGCGAGCTCGAGGAACTGCGCGCGCAGGTGCCGCCTGGCCTCAAGGAAGTGCTGGCGATCCAGGGAATCGGCCCGAAGACGGCGCGGGCGCTGTGGGTCGACGCGGGCGTCGTCGATCTTGCGTCGCTCAAGCAGGCGATTGATTCGGGCGCCGTCGCGAAGCTGCCGCGCATGGGCGCGAAGACGATCGCGAACATGACGGAGGCGATCGCGTTCGCAGAGAGTTCGCGCGGCCGCGTGCGCATCGCCGAGGCGATGCCGCTTGCCGAGCGGATGGTCGCCGAGCTTGGGCGTCTGCCGTTCGTCGAGCGCGTCGCGTACGCAGGCAGCCTGCGGCGCGGCAAGGAGACGATCGGCGACATCGACATCCTCGCGTCGGCGAAGGAGCCCGCGAAGCTGATGGAGGCGTTCCGCACGCGCGACGAGGTCGCGAAGGTGCTCGCAAGCGGCGAGACGAAGACGAGCGTCCAGACGACGACGGGCGTGCAGGTCGATCTGCGCGTCGTGCCGCTTGATCGCTTCGGCGCCGCGCTCCAGTACTTCACGGGCAGCAAGGAGCACAATGTCGCGCTGCGCGAGCGGGCGATCGCGCGCGGATTCAAGCTGAACGAGTACGGCTTGTTCAAGGTCGGCGCGGACGGCGCCGTCGCCGACGGCGCGGAGCCCGCGGCCGCGCGCGAGGAGAAGGACATCTACGCGGCGCTCGGCCTCGACTGGATGGAGCCGACGATGCGCGAGGATCGCGGCGAGATCGAGGCGTTTGTGCACGGCGCGAAGCATGTC
>JBIKTI010000426.1:0-2867 GCA_044348205.1 Phycisphaerales bacterium
CTCGAGTTTGCGACGGTCCTGGCGAAGGACATCCTTCGCGAGCATCCGCTCTTCGTGCGCAACGAGCACTTCAAGGCGTTTGTGACCACGCACAAGGAGGTGTTCGCATGACGACCGCACACGGCCGTCTCTCACACTCCGTTTCGCCCGTCGATGCGCGTGCCGATGCGGAGGAGATCGCGGAGATCGCGCGTTCGCGCGTCGAGCGCGCGCGCATCGACATCCTTCTCGAGCATCCGTACTTCGCGGCGGCGCTCCTTGCGATTCCGCTGCGCGGCACTTCCGAGGCAGCGATCGCGCAGGCCCTCGTGACCGACGGATCGCGCATCGTCTATCGATACGATCTCGTCGCTGCCCTCGAACGCCCGAAGGTGCGGCGGCTGATCATGCACGCGCTTGCGCATGTCCTGCTGCAGCACCCCGACCGCGGTGGTTCACGGGATTGGAGCCTGTGGACCGTCGCGTGCGATGTAGCGGTCGAACTTCTCTTCGACCAGCTTGGTATGAAGTCCGATGAGAACGTCAGGAAACTTAGGATCTTCGCGGACGACTCCGCGGAGCGGATCTACGAGCGCCTGCACGAGGAGGCCGAAGCGGCACGATCGGCTCCACGGTTCCCGCCGTTGCCCCGGCCTGCGTGCTCCGACGACGGGATGCTGCCCGGTGCGCGCGATCGATCGGATACGGAGGCGCTCGACGACATGAGCCGATCGCGTCTCGAGGACGACTCGAGGGCGCGTGAGGAAATCGATCGCGCCACGGCGGGCGCAGAAGCTCCGAGCGGCACGGAACTCAAGCATCTTTCGCACGAGTTTCTCCGCGACACCGAGGGGAAGCCGAAGCGGCGTGGCCGGGCTGGGCCTGGTAGCGGAAAGGCCGAGCTCGACGCCGCCGCACGCGAGCAGGTGTGCTGGCGGCGTGTTCTCGCGCGGTTCATGCTGGAGCCGATCGACCAGGAGTGGTCGTTCGCGCGCCCAAACCGCAAGCACATCTGGCGCGGGCTCTACCTGCCCGGGCCGATCGATGTCGAGGGCGGCAGGTTCGTCGTCGCGATCGACACTTCGGGATCGATGTCGGACGAGATCCTGCGCGTCATGCTCGGCGAGATCGACGCGATCCGACGGCTGTGCGCGTGCGAGCTGACGGTGCTGCAGTTCGATGCCGCGATCCATGCGACCGCCGAGTTCTCGGCGTCGTGCGCCGAGGACGCGCGCATCGGCTCGACGAAGGTGATGCGCGTCTTCGGTCGCGGCGGGACCGATCTCCGGCTGCCGTTCCGCTGGGCGGAGGAGGAACTTCGCAACGGACGGAGGATCTCCGCGCTGATCGTCTGTACGGATGGATATGGACCGCTGCCGCAGGGGACACCGCGAGGGCTGCCGGTCCTCTTTCTCCTTCCCGAGGCGCACGCGGCGCCGGAGTTCGGAGAGAAGCTCGTTGTGAGTACGGTGCCGCGCGGCACGGGTTGACGACTACTGGATCGTCGCGAGTTGACCGGTGGAACAATCGACGAGGTGCACTTCGTCGCGCATGCGCACGATCTTCACGCAGTAGCCTGTCTCCGCAAGCGTCCGCTCGGCCTCGTCGTCGGAGATCACGAGCCAGTCGAGCCTTGGTCCTGCGTTGGAGGCGACGCTCTGGAAGTCGAGTCGAGGATCGGCGTCGGTGCGGGTGATGCTCGTGAAGTCGATCAGTCTCGGCGATTCCTTCACCGCCGCGAAGTCGATCGCAAGCGTCCTCGCCATCTCGACGGAGGAACGCTCGCGGACGACCACGAACGCACCGAGTGCGGCGATGGCGACGATGGCGCATGCAGCCGCGATCCGCGCCGAGCGTGTGCGGCGCGCGCGCGCGGCGTGCATCGCGCCCGTCGCCGCGGTGAGGATCGCCTCCCTGTTGGCGCGGACCGCTGGGCGGATCGATCGACGGACCGTGTGATCGCTCATGGCGCAATCCTTTCACGGAGGCTCGACATGGCGCGTCGGATCGCGCTTTCGACCGCCTGCGGCGTCGCGCCGAGGGCGTGCGCGATCGCCCGGATCCGCATGCCGTCGGCGTGGCGAAGGCGCAGCAATGTCCGCTGGTCCTCGTCGAGCTGGTGCAGGATCGACTCCATCGCGCCGCCGTCGGTGCCGGCTTCGATCTGCACCTCGCCGCGAGCCGCGCGCCCTTCGCGCCGCCGCCGGCGGGTTTCGGCGACGATCGCGTTGCGCGCGATGTTGAGCGCGGTGAGGCGCATCCACGCGAAGAGCGCGGCATGCGCATCGACGACGGGCGGGTTCGCAGCGAGCCTCATGAACATCTCCTGCAGGCAGTCGAGGGCGAACGACTCGTCGCGCCGCGTGATTCGTTCGATCGCGGCGACCACATCGTCGGCGCACCGGTCGTAGATCTCTGCGAGCGCTTCGGACGAACCAGAGCGGGCCGCACGCGTGACGCGCGCGGCCCACTCGTCGTCGGATTCAGTGCGTGGATCCGCATGCACTACTTTGCCTTGGTTGCATCGACGATGGCGTGCACGAGGTCCACGGCCTGCGGCGGCCCTTGGACGAAGAGCAACTTGGATGGCTCGTGGAAGCGGATCTTGACGGTGTCGGTGAACCCCCCGGCCTGCATGGCGAACTCGATCGCCTCGATGAGCGACGCGCGGGACTCCTCGCTGTCGAGACTGCGAAGGTCGAGCACCTGGCGGACGGGCTCGCGAGCAGGCTCGGCGACCGGCACGATGGTGATCGCAGGGCGCGCGTTGTAGGGGTCTTGGGAGGAAGGGTCGATGGACTTGCGGTTCACCAGGGCGATGGAAATCCGGCGACCCTCTGGGAAGGGAAGCGTCTGCAGCATGCTGAAGAAGACCTCGGGCTCCATCG
>JBIKTI010000070.1:0-8641 GCA_044348205.1 Phycisphaerales bacterium
AGCGAACCCGCGACGCCCGCGCGTGCCCACGGAGCGAGCGAACCAGGCGTCACGAGGAGATCGATCGTGCGGCTCTCGGCATCGGCCTCGGGGGCGATGGAGAGTGTGCCCGCCATCGTGGAGGCCGAGGCGAGCGACGCAGCGCCCGCGGGCGCGATGCGCGCGTCGAGGCCGTCGCGCAGACGCGCGAGGTCGCCCTGCAGCGCATGCGCGCGGAAGCGGATCTTCTCGGGCTGCATGACCGTCACCACGCGCGCGCCCTCTTCGGCGAGTCCGCCCTGCGTGACGCCGAGGTCGTCGACGACGCCGTCGGCGACGGCGCACACGACGAGCGGCTGCATCCGCTCCATCGTGGCGGCGGCGTCCACCGCGCAACCACATGACGCGAGGATCGCCTCGCGCCGTGCGCGCAGCGCGCGGAGCTCTGCCTGTGCACGCTGCTCGTCGGCCTCGAGGATCGCATCCTTCTCCATCACATCCGCAAGCTCGGCCTTGGTCGTGACGAGCTCGATGCGCGCCTCCGTCATCTGCTGCGCGCTTCCGCCGCCCGCCGCCTGCAGCGTCTCCAGCTGCCCGAGCCGCGTGCGCCAGAGCTCGACCTTCTCGGCGAGGCTCTCCTCGTGCACGCGATGCGCCTCACGCAACGGCGGCATCGACTCGACCTTCGCGTTCATGGCGACGATCTCCTCCTCGAGCGCGCGCCACGCCGGCGCATCGACGCGATAGATCGGCGCGCCGGCTGCGACGCGCTGATACTGCGTCACCAGCAGCTCGACGCGTCCGCCGAGCGGCGCGCGGTACTCGCGGTGCGCGGTCGGCAGAGCCTCGAACCGCCCTGGAACGCGAAGCGTGCGCGCCACATCGCGCGACTCGACCTTCGCGAAGGTGACGCCGAGGTTTCGGCGCACTGCGTCGGGGATGTCGACGCGGTTGGTGGGCGCAGTGGCCTGCTCCGCGTGCTCGGCGGCGTAGGGGTCCGCGTCGACTGCGGCTTGGTCGCCGCAGGCTGCGAGCGCGGCGGACAGGAACGCGCAGAAAAGCGCGCGCGGAACGATCGGGTTCATGGCTTGTCTCCTTCCGACATCGCGTCGGCTCCGTCCGCGCGGGGCGCGGGGCCGACGAGCAGATCCAGTTCGATCGCGGCGAGCGCTTCGGCGCGTCGCACGGAGATCAGCTGCGCCGTCGACTCGAGCTCCTGCTTGAGGCTCTCGAGAAGCACGAGCGTCTTCACCTCGCCGATGCGCGCGACGGCGCGCGTCTCCTCGTACTGCGCCGCGACAAGCGGGAGCAGCGACTCCTCGAGAAGCGCGCGGCGACGCGAGGCGGCGGCGAGACGCTCCTCCGACGCCGCGAATGCGCCGAGCACGCGCGTGAGCTCTGCCTCCGCGCGGCCGCGCGCGAGCTCGCGCGCGGCGTCTGCGGCTGCGATTCCCGCGCGGTTTCCGTTGAAGACGGGAAGCGTGAGGCCGACGCCGAGCACCCACTTGCGGTCGCCGTTGTCCTTGCCGTAGCCAGGGCCGATCGCGAGATCAGGCCACTGCATGCGGATCTCCTCCTCGAGGCGGCGCTCTGCGGACTCGTGCTCGGCGCGCGCGACGGCAACCGTCGGGCTCGTCTCTGCGAGGCGCGCGAGCACGAGCGCGCGCTGTGCGTCGGTGGACGCTTCCCGCTGCGGAAGATCCGCGAGAAGCACGATGCCATCTGTGTGGGGAAGGTCGAGGAGCGATTCGATCGCGCGCGTGGCCACCGAGAGCTCCGTCTCGAGCTCGACGACGCGCGCGCGCAGCTTCGCCTCCTCGATGCGGAAGAGCCGCGACTCGATCCGCGCGAGCTCGCCCGCAGCCTCCATGCGGTCGACGACCGCCCGCACCTCGGAGAGCCGCGCGAGCGTTCCACGCGCGGACTCCGTCTCCTCAGCGAGCGCCGCGCGCCCGACCCAGGCCTGGCGAAGCGCGGCCACCGTGCTCCATTCGAGCGCCGCGACGCGCGCCAGCTGCGCAGCGTGCTCCGCGTCGAGGCGCTCCTTCTCGAGCTCGAGCCGCCCCGAGAGCGGCAGCGTGAGGCCGAGCGAGACGATCGCCTCCACCCCCTGCGATGCTGCGCCGACGATGCGCGTGAAGTCGACGCCGAGCGTGGGATCGGCCCACAGGCCGCCGTTTTCGGCGTTGGCGCGGGTGACTCCCGCCTCGAGCCGCGCGATGCGAAGCTCGCGGTTGAAGACGAGCAGGACAGCCTCGGCCTCAGCGGCGGAGAGGCCGTCGGCGAGGTCGAACGCGGCGTCGCCCGACGGCTGCGGCAGCACGGGCGTGCGGGCGAGGAAGTCCTCGCGCACGGCGTCGAGATCAAGGGGCTTGCGCTCGTAGGAGACGCAGCCCGAGAGAACGGCGAGCGCGGCCGTGGAGAGAACGACGAGAGAACTGCGGAGTGATGCGGTCACGAGACCTCCTGCGATCCAATGGACATCGGTCCATGCGGGAAAAACGGGGCGAATGTCGCTCCGTGCCGCTTAGATCAGCAGGCTGTCGGTCTCGATGGCCTTGCGCTGGCCGCAGCTCGGCCACGCATCGGGCGGAGGATCCCAGCGCGGGAACTCCGCGGGTTCCGGCATCTCAGGAACGCACGGCGCAGGCAGCGTCGAAGGCCACGCGACCGTCTCGACGAGCGGAGCGCCCGCGATGCGCTCGCGCGGCATCTCGGTGTCGTCGGGAAGCGAGACATGGAGATGGCAGGTGGAGCCGTCGCAGGACTCTTCGCAGGAGTCCTCGCAAGGCCCGTGGTGATCGTGATCGTGATCGTGATCGTTGCAGTCGCCGTGCGAATGCGACGCGCCTTCCACATGGACATGGCGCCCGCAGCACGCCTCGAACATGACGCACAGCGACCGCCCCGGCGAAAAACCTGCGGCGACCTGCGTGAGCAGGACGAACGGCAGCAGGATCTGAACGAGAAGACGGCGGTTCATGCGCTGAGGAGTGACAAGGCTGTGGCTTGCGCCACGCGCCGGACCCGATGGACCGCACGGAGCGAGGACGGGAGTGTATCGCTCGGGCCATGCTGCGGATGCAGCCTGAGGAGAGCGATCCCGAGAAACAGGACTTATCGCGTACCATCGGGCTATGTTCACTTGCAACATAGACCAGCGCGGCAAGATGGTCCGCATCGCGGGCGGAGCGGTTCTCGAGACCATCGGCCTTCTGCTTGGCGTGCTCTGGTTCCTCGACATCCTGCCGTCCTGGACGATCTATCCCGCCGCCGGAACCTGGATCGCGGGCATGTTCGTGATCTTCGAGGGGGTCGTCGGATGGTGCGCTGTGCGCGCCATGGGGTTCAAGACGCCAATCTGAGTTTGACCATTTGGTCCTCGGGTTGAACAGCGAAGTGTCCTCTGCGACACTCGACGAATGGCCCAGCGCCCGTATGTGGAGGACTTGACCGAGCTCTTGAACGCAGCGGGCGCGGGCGACACGGCCGCGCTCGACCGCGCGTGGCGCTCGATCTATGGCGAGATCCACGAGATGGCGCGACGCGCGTGCCAGGCGGAGGGAACGCGCGCGCACCTGCAGCCGACGCTCCTTGTCAACGAACTCTTCCTGAAGATGTTCGGGCAGGGCGTGGCGCGGACCGAGTGGGACGATCGCCGCCACTTCTGGGGCTCGGTCGGCCGCGCGCTCGGGCAGTTCCTCATAGACCTCGCGCGCAGCGAAGGTCGCCTCCGCCGCGGCGGGGACCGCGCGCGCATTCCGATCGAAGTGGTCGCGGGCGAGCTCGAGGATGTCACGCGCGCGCTGTCGCCGCTCTCGATCGCTGCGCTCGAGGCGCTTGAACGCCTCGAGGCGGAGAGCCCCGAGAGCGCCGAGGTCGCGCGCATGCGGTTTCTCTCTGGCTTCTCGATCGAGCAGACAGCGATCCTCCTCGACATAGCGCCCCGCACCGTCAGCAAGCGCTGGAACTACGCCCGCGCGTGGCTCAGGCGTGCGATCGCGGCGTCCGAGTGACGCATGGAACACGATGCAACCTGAACGCATGCCACAGGATCCCGCCCAGTCCGCGCGGCAGCGCGCGGCGGAGGATCTCTTCGAAGCGGTGCGTTCGCTGCCCGAACCCGAGCGCCACGCGGCGGTCGACGCGGGCTCCGACGACCCGTGGGTGCGCGAGGAGGTGCGGTCGCTGCTCCGCTTCGACGGCCCGACCAGGGCGACGATGGGCGGGCAGCCAGCCGATGACTTCGACGCCGACGCGTGCATCGGCCTGTCGACGGGCGGGTTCACGCTGCGCAGCGTGATCGGCGTGGGCGGGATGGGCACGGTGTTCTCGGCCGACCAGGTGCTGCCCACGCGGCGCATCGCGGTGAAGGTGCTGCACGCTGCCACGACGCGCCCGACGGCGATCGAGCGCTTTCGCAGGGAGAGCGAGTTCCTCGCGCGGCTCGAGCACCCGAACATCGCGCGCGTGATCTCGGCGGGAACGCTGCACGCGCCGCCGAGCGGCGTCGAGCGACCCTACTTCGCGATGGAGCTCGTCGAGGGCGGGCGCGCCATCACGGCCTGGGCGCGCGAAGGGCCCGCCGATCGCCGCGAGGTCGTGCGCATGCTCGCGACCGCGTGCGAGGCCGTCGGCGCAGGCCACCGCGCGGGAGTGGCGCACCTCGACCTGAAGCCAGGAAACCTGCTCGTGTCGCGGAGCGGCGCGCTCCGCGTCATCGACTACGGCATCGCGCGGTCGGTCGAGGAGCCGCCCGGCGATCAGGACGCGGCCTTCTCAGGCACGCCGCAGTACATGAGCCCAGAGCAGTGCGTGCGCGGAGCGCGGGTCGACTCGCGCGCGGATGTCTACGCGCTCGGGCTGATTCTCCACGAGCTCCTCGCGAGGCGGCTTCCCTACGAGACGCGCGGCCTTCCCTTCGCGGCCATCGCGCGGACCGTGCGCGAGTCCGAACCGCCCGCGCTGCGGCGCATCGACTCGACGATTCCGCGCGAGCTCGAGGCGATCGCGCGCAAGGCGACCGCGAAGAACCCCGATGCGCGATACGGCACCGCCGCGGAGCTCGGCGATGACCTTCGGCGCTGGCTCGATGACGAGCCCGTCCTGGCGCTGAAGGCGCACGCCGCGCAGGCGCTTCTCCGCCTCATTCGCCGGAACCCGATCGCGTCGACGCTCGCGACGATCGCGGCGCTCGCCATGATCGTGGGAACGGCCGTGTCGCTTCGCTTCGCCGTCCACGCGTCCGACGCTGCGAGTGCGGAGCGCGTCTCCGCTGCGCGCGCGCGCGTGCAGGCCGCGAGCGGAGCCATCGCCGTCGGCGAACCCGCGGAGGCCGTCGCGCACCTCGATCTCGTGCCCGCGGAGCTGCGCGGCTGGGAGTGGCGGCATCTTCGCGCGCGCGTCGACAACCACGAGCTCTACGCGGCGTCGCCAAACGAGATCCTCTCGGTCGATTCGATCGACGCGACCGACGAGGTCGTTGGCGGCGTCACGCACGGCTCGCTGCTCGTCGCCGACCGCCTGCATCGGAAGCCGCCCGTGCGCTACGACCTGCGCGAGGCGTTCGCGAACGCGGAAGGCTCGTACATCCTCTCGGTCGCGGGCTCGGCGGACGGGTCGCGCATCTATCTCGTGACCCACGAGCTCGATGTCCTCGTGATCGACCGGCGCGACGACTCGCTGAGGCGGATCGCGCGCGGCGCGATGCGCGCGCGCCCGTCTGGCCGGTTCGTCGCGTGCGCGATGGTCGATGGCTCGGTCGCGCTCGTCGACCCCGAGACGACCGAGGTCGTCGCGCGCTCGTCTGCGGGCAGCGCCGAGATCATGGATGTGTCGATCGCGAAGAACGGACGGAGCGCGCTCTTGACCTTGATGGACGGCTCGCTGCGCATGGTCGACATCGACGCCGACGCGCCCGCCGTGCGCGAGCGCTGGCGCACGGCGCCGCAGCCGCTCACCTCGCGCGCACCCGCGGTCTCGCCCGACGGATCCGTCGCGATGGTCGCGTGGCGCGACGACCGCATCAGGCGCTACGACGCTGCGACGGGCGCTGTCGTCGCGGAGTCGCATCTTGCGGGCGGAAGCGTCTTCATGCTCGCCATCTCCCCCGACAACAGGACCGCGGCCGCGAGCAGCTGGGCGAACGAGGTGCGTCTCATCGATGTCGAGACGCTCGCGCTGACGCGAAGGCTGAGCGGAACCGTGGCGCATGTCTGGGGAATCGACTTCACGGCCGATGGCTCGCGCATCGTGGGGCGCGTGCTGCCCTCCCTCGAGGCGGCGAAGCTCGAAGGGAAGATCCTCGAGTGCCTCGGCGCATGGCTCGTCGGGTCCGATGCCGCCGTGCGCGACGATTCGGTGCACGCAGACGCGGTCGCCGCGACGGCTGGGCCCGAGCCTGGCGTCTTCACGCTCGTCGGCTCGGACGGCGCGATCGTCGAGTACGACGCGCGCGAAGGCGCCACGCGCAGGCTCGGCGAGGGGCCTCTTCGCGCCATCCGCGTCGCGCGCGCGGCCGACTGGATCGCGATCGGCGATGCCGACGGCGTGCTCCACCGCTATGAACTTCGCGATGGCAAGGCGACGGCGTCGTGGAGGTCGAAGGTCTTCCCCATCTCGTTCTGGGCGCTCGCCGCCTCGCCCGATGGCTCAGTCATCGTGTGCGGCGACAAGCGGCAGTCGATCGCGACCGTCTCGGCGGCGGACGGCGAGGTGCTGTGGACGCGCGAGATTCCGGCCGAGGGGTCGGAGACGCCGATCGCCGCCCGGTTCGTCTCGCGCATCGTCTTCCTCGACGAAGGACGGCTCGTCACCTATGCGGCGCGGCTTTCGGGCGTGCCGCGCGCTGTCTTCAGGACACAGGACGGCGCGATCGAGCCACCCCGTTCGATCGGAGTCGGGGTGGAGGCCGACGACGCCGTGCATCGCGCGCGCGACGGACGCATCTACTCGCTCAGCGTCACGGGCCCGCTCTTCGTCGACGCGCCGCGGTCGAGCGACCAGCCGCTGCCCCTCGCCCGCAACGGCGGGGTGATGTGCCTTGATGCGGCGGAGGATCGGCTCTTCGTCGCCACGCGCGACGGATCGGTGCGCGTCGTCGGGTTCGACCCCCCGCTTGCCATCGCGCGCCTCGACGCTGCGAACGGGATGCCGCTCGCGATCGCATTCGACGACTCACGCGATGCGCTGACGGTCGTGAGCAACCAGGGCATCGCGCGGACCTGGTTTGGCGCGACCGTTGGGCGCGCGCAGCGCGACACGGCGTCCCTGCTCCCAGCGCCCGACGACGAGCGGACGCTGCGTCTCGCCGAGGAGTCGGGCGGGAAGTAGCGCAGCGCGTCGCGCCGCCTGCGCACAAACCGCGCCTACTCGCCTATCCTCGCGGCTTATGTCTGAGCCCGCGGGCGACGCTGAATCCGACAAGCCTCCGCAACCCTCGCCCCGCGAGGGGCTGCGCGCGGTGTGGCGCCTTGCAGGGCACGAGCGATGGTCCTTCATCGCGGCGATGACCACGCTCGTCGCGTCTGCGGCGCTTCTCTACGCGGCGCCGCTTGTGCCAAAGGCTGTCTTCGATCTCGTGCTCGACTCCGCGGCCGAGCCGTCCGCGATCTCCCGCGCGCTCATCGACTGGCTGGGCGGCGCTGGCCGCGTGCGCGACGCGCTGTGGCTGCCTGCGCTCGCGATGGTCGCGCTCGCAGCGGGGTCGGGCCTCGCCATCCATCTGAAGACGCGCTTCGCGACGGGTGCCGCCGAGCGCGTGGCGCGCCGGACGCGCGACAGGATGTACGACCATGTGCAGCGGCTTCCGTGCAGCACGCTCGACGGCATTCCGTCGGGCGACCTCGTGCAGCGATGCACCTCGGACATAGAGACGCTGCGCGTGTTCCTGGCGAACCAGGCGCCTGAAATCGGACGTGCGGTTCTGATGCTCGTGATTCCGCTGCCGATCATGCTGTCGCTCGACTGGCGCATGGCGGCCGCCTCGATCGTGTGCATCCCCGCGCTCCTCTGGTTCACAGCGGTCTACTTCCGCCGCATGGGCCCGAACTTCGGCATCAAGGAGGCGGCCGAGGCGAAGATGACCGCGAATGTGCAGGAGAACCTCACGGGCATCCGCACCGTGCGCGCGTTCGGCCGCGCCGACTTCGAGAACGCTCGCTTTGCGGGAAGCTCCGCGGCGTTCCGCGACGCCGACCGCACGCTCTTCCGCCACTACGCGAACTTCTGGGCGGCGTCCGACCTCCTCTGCTTCCTGCAGCTCGTGATCGTCGTGTCGCTCGGCGCAGTGTTCGTCTCCCGCGGCACGATGAGCACGGGCAGCTACTTCTACTTCCTCACCGTGGTCGGCATGTTCATCTGGCCCGTGCGCATGCTCGGCCGAATGGTGGTCGAGAGCGGCAAGGCGCTCGCCGCGGTGGTGCGGCTCGACGAGATCCTCGCGAAGCCCGAGGAGCGCGACCTCGACCCCGCCGCGACCGAGGCGATTGCGCTCGCCACAGATGGAGACGGCCTCGCGATCCGCTTCGACGGCGTTTCGTTCGCGCACGGCAAGGGGCCGACCGTGCTCGACGGCGTGAGCTTCGAGCTGAAGCCTGGCCAGACGCTCGGAATCGTCGGCCCGTCGGGCGCTGGCAAGACCACGATCGTGCAGCTCCTGCTC
>JBIKTI010000071.1:0-8640 GCA_044348205.1 Phycisphaerales bacterium
GCCGCTTCTCTTCGCGTCGGGCGTGGCGGCGTGCGCGACCTACCTCGCGTGGCTGTGCGCGGCGCTTCTCCGCAAGCGCGATGTGCGGCTCCATCGCTTCCAGCTGAAGCGCAACGGCCGCGTGCGCGCCGCGGGCGGCGTCGTCGCGGCACTCTCCGCGGTGTCCTTCGCGGGCATCGCGGCGGTCGGCGTCCTCAACGCGTCGATCGCGCTCGGCGACTTCGCCTACGGCAAGGTGCGCGTGCCGCCCGAAGTCGTCTACAGCGGCGCGGGCCTGCGCCCGAGCGAGGAGATCCAGCGCGAGGCGAGGCGCGGCATCGCGTTCTACCGCTTCGCGCTGCCCGCGCCCGCGGGCTTCGGCTTCGACGGACCGTGGCGCAGCGCGCTCGAGGCGCGCGTCTCGTGGATGCTCTCTGTGACAGGCGACTATGCGGCCGCCGAGGAGACGCTGCGCGCCGTGGCCGAGCGAGAGGGCATGACCGAGAGCTACGCCGCTGGCATCGCGCGCACGGTGCGCGGTGGCGGCGACCTTCGCGGCGCGGTCGACTTCGCCCGCGCGCAGTGGGAGGCGAACCCGAGCTGGAGCGGCCTCCGCGAGGAGCTCGTCGGATGGCTCGTCGCCGACGAGCGCCGCGCGGAGGCGCTGGCGCTTGCGCGCGAGGCGCTCGTGCGCACGCCCGATGAACTCACCGCCATGCGGCGGCTCTCCGTCCTCCTCATCGAGGGCGGCGTGCGCGAGGAGATCGGGGAGGGCGTCGACCTCGTCACGAGGACGCTCGAGATCGCGCCAGACAACCCGTTCGCCCACAAGATGCGTGCGGAGGGGCTCGATCTCCTCGGACGGCCCGACGACGCGGAGCGCGACCTGCGCCGCGCGGTCGAGCTCGCGCCCGGCGACTGGCGCTTCATGCAGGCGCTCGGCGAGTTCCTCATGAGCCACGACCAGCAGCGCGAGGCGATGCCGCTGATCAAGCGCGCCACCGAGATGCGCGCCGAGGAGATGAAGCGGTAGACGGCGCGCGGCGACGGCGCCCTCTGGCTTAGACCACGCCCATCGGAGTCGACATGCCACGAGTGCCCGCAGACGCGAGTCTGCGGAACCGTTGGCGTCGGAGGCGACGGCTGACATCAACCGTTCCGCATGCTGAAGCATGCGGGCACCCAGGACTTCGGCGTCGCACGGCTCGGATCGTGGGAGTCGAACATCAGGGGTGCCCGCAGGTTTCAACCTGCGGAACCGTTCGTGTCGGAGTCGACGGCCGACATCACCCGTTCCGCCTGCTGAAGCATGCGGGCACCCCTGATTTTCGTGTCGCGCGATTGGAATCGTCGGAGTCGAACATCAGGGGTGCCCGCAGGTTTCAACCTGCGGAACCGTTCGTGTCGGAGTCGACGGCTGACATCACCCGTTCCGCATGCTGAAGCATGCGGGCACCCATGATTTTCGTGTCGCACGGTTCAGGTCGTCGGAGTCGACAACCAAGGGGTGCCCGCAGGTTTCAACCTGCGGAACGACAACCGTCGGAGTCGAAGGCTGGCATCACCCGTTCCGCATGCTGAAGCATGCGGGCACCCATGATTTTCGTGTCGCGCGCCTGGGATCGTCGGAGGCGGGGCACCCGACCCTTCGGGCCACCAGAGGCCGCCGGCGCAGCGGCGACCGCTCGGGTCTCGCCGCTACCACACCGCGCGGCGCGGCGCCGCTGTGCCGACGAGCCGCAGCGGGATCATCTCGTCGCCCTCGATCGACAGCGTCGCGTCGTCGTCGGCGAGCAGCGTGAAGTCGAGGTGCGCACGGCGGAGGATCCACCCGTTCTCATACTCGAGCGTAAACATCCCCACGGGGTCGCCATCGCCGTCGACAGGCCCGCGCGCCCCGTCGAGGAGCACGCGCTCGTCGCCGTCGCCTGCGCGGATCAGGAGCTGCTCCTCCTCGCGGTCGAGGCGCAGCGTCAGCACCGTGCCCCCCGCGTCGGTGATGCTGAACTCATCGGTCTGCACGAACCGGTCGAGGGGATTCGCAGGGATCGGCCCGAACGCGACGCCTGTGCGGATGAGCGTGAGCGTGCGCTGCATGACCATGCGGCCCACGACATGCGTCGACGCCTGCTCGACGGTCGCCTGGTAGGTGCGGAAGCTCGCCTGCAGCGCAAGGACCGTCGCAGCGAGGATCGCGGCCGAGATCGCGAGCGCGAGCAGCATCTCGACGAGCGTGAACGCGCGCCGCGCGCCGCGTGCATGTCCTCGGCGGATGCGCGCGCTCATGCCGCACCGCCTTCGCGGTAGCTGTTCGGAAGCGGCTCGACGAAGATGGGCCATGGCACGCCGTCGGGGAGCCGCGCCTCGGGGTTGTAGCGGAGGCGGATCTCGCCGAATCCCGCGAATCCCGCGTCGCCTGGAAGGGCTCCCTCCCCGTCGCCGTCGGCCGCGCCGAAGTAGCCGATCGTCGTGTTGAACGCCTCGGGCTGCCCGTTGTAGGAGAGCGGGCCCGCGCCCTCGACGGGACGGAAGGTCGTGAGAAGCGTGCCCACGACATCGGCGGTGCCGCGGATGTCGATGATGCCTGCGATGATCGTGCCCCGCAGGCGGACGCGCGCGGTGAGGTCGGGATCCGCATCGACCTCGTTCGAGAAGTTGCCGACATCGACCGACCAGCCGGGAAGCATCATCGAGCTCCGCTGCACGCGGTCGAGCATCTCTGCGCCGAGCGTGAGGAGCTGCGTGCGCAGCGTGGCGCCGTCGGGCTGGAGGTCGATCTCTGGGTCGTTCGGATCGCTGAAGAACCGCGTGGCGCCCGTGATCTGGATCTTGTTGCGCCAGTGCGTGTACTCCTGCGGCGTGTCGCCCGCGATCGCGCCGAGGAAGGTGCAGCCGTCGAAGCGGATCGAGTTCGAGTGCGTTCGCGTGTCTGTCAGCGTGTTCGCGCCGAACGACGCCGTCACCGACGGGAATCGAAGCGCGTAGGTCGCGGTCGGGCCGCTTCCCACCTGCTTGAGCGAGCCCGCGTAGTTCCAGTTCATGTCGGTGCAGGCGCTCTCGGTCGCGATGTAGACGGTGCCGATGAAGGTGCAGTTCCTGAAGAGCGCGTTCGTGCCCGTGGGGATCCGCACATTGGTGAAGGTCATGTCCTCGTAGATCGGCCGCTGGTAGAAGTCGTACGCGGTCGTCGAGCCGAACGGAACGGGCTCGAACGGCGCGCTCGCGGCGGGCGTGAAGGTGCCGCCGCTCGAAAGCGCAGCCGTGACCGCCGTTGCGAAGTTCCCCGTCACATTCGTCGAGAACCACGCTGCGGAATCGCTGAAGTCCGCCGTCGTGATCTCCCGCAGCTCGTTCACGGGGACCTGGAAGCGCACGGGCGGCGTGTCGGGCGCGGGGCGGATCGGCCCCTGCGCGATGCGCTGCCACGACTCGCCCGCCACGGCCTCCCAGCCGTCGCGGCTCACGGCGAACCCGAGCGTGCCGTGCACCTTTCCGTAGCGGTCGAGCCTGTCGAGGACTCCGTCGGAGAAACCCATCGCCACATCGCGCGCATCGACGACGCCGTCGCCGTCGCGGTCTGGGACCGCGAGGTCGATGAGCCGCGCCAACTGGTCGTCGACGCCGCCGAACTCGACCGCGAGGCCCCCGAGGCCAGCGGCCGCCGCACGGTCTGCGTCCCACACCACGCGGGCGTCGCTGTTGAGGTCGTATTCGTCGAGGAAGAGGTCGAACTCGTCGACGAAGCCGTCGCCGTCGTTGTCGGTGAAGTCTGTGCTGAGCCCCGCGCTCTCGCTCGAGTGTCCGGGGCGGAGGCGTCCGTCGCCGTCGGCGTCGTTCGCGGCGACGCGTTCGGCAAGAAGGTCGATCCGCGTCGTGAGCGTCGGAGAGAGGAAGCGGAAGTCGCTGCGCATGCGCAGCGGGTCGCCGTTCTCAGCGGTCAGCTCGCCTGTCTCCGTGCCGTAGCGCGTGCCGAGCGGGCCCTCGACGAGCACATTCTTGCCGATCATCACGCGGTTCGCGCTGAGGACGGCGTACTCGATGCGCTTCCCCATGCGGAACTCCATCGAGATCGAGCGGCGCACATCGAGGTCCGCGCCGATGCTCGTGACGCGGATGTTGGGCGTGCCCGCCACGCGCTCGTAGACGAGCTGGACCCACGAGGTGTCGACGCCCGCCTCGAGGCGGAGTGGCCGCGTGACCAGGCGGCCGTTCGCGAGGAGCGGCAGGTCCTCGTGCTCCTCGAGCGGCGCGAAGGCGCTGCCGTCCGCGCCGTGTGCGTTGCGGAGCGCCGCGGAGAGTCCTGCGGGCGCGCTCTGCTCGGTGTAGCCCTGCGCGGTCTCGACAGTGACCGTGCCGTCCGCGAGCGACCAGGTTCCGTTCCAAAGGCGGTCCGCGAAGCCCGCGTCGACGACTCCGCGCGAGACCACGAAGCGCCGCGACTCGCGCTCGAGCCGGTTCGCGGCGAAGACGAGGCCGCTCTCGGCCGCGCCCTGCGCGCGCATCACGCGGAGCGCGCTGTCGGCGGCGCGGACATTGCCCTGCGACACGACCGCCATGGCCGCCGCGAGCGCACCGAAGACCGCGAGGAAGAGCATGGCGAGGATGCTCGCCATGCCGCGGCGCGACGCTCGCGCGCCCGCGCCCCTGGCCGCGCGCCGGTTCCCTCGCATGGTCGTGTGACGGTTCGCCCGCATGGTCATCGCTTTCGCGCGCTCCCCTCGTTCGGAGTTTCGCCTCGCCTTCGCCCCCGCACACGCAGTGGCCCGCTCATCGAGGCGCAAGCCAGGCGACGCGTGCCATCTCGCGCGCATCCTCCTCGCCTGGCGGCGTGAACTCGACGACCACCGTGACCCGCACCATGTCGCTCGCTCCGGCGTCGACGACCTCTGTCAGGTCGAAGTCGTCCACGAACTCGACCGCGACGCGCTGCGTCCAGCCGTCCATGCCTGCGATCGGCGCACCGAGCGCAGAGATCGGGCCCGAGCCGTCGAGCCACGAGAACACAGCGCCGTCGAAGTCGTCGAGGTCGTCGAAGTCGGCGACGCCGTCCTCGCCCGTCTCGGCGCCCCAGACATCGTCGCCCGTGACAGGGTCCGTCGCGGGCATGCGCATGGTGAGCTCGCGCACCTCGTTCCCGAGGCGCTGCGCGGCGCTCGAGAGGGTCGACCACTCGTTCTGCGCGATGAAGGCGCGCTGCGCCACGATCATCGCCACCATGCCCGTGCCGAGCACGATCGTCGCGAGCGCGGCCTCGATGAGCGTGAAGCCCCTGGCGCTGCGCCGCGTGCGTCGCGCTGGCTTCGTCGAGGTTGGGCGTGTCGCGTCCGTGGTCATCTCGTGCGTCGCCTACTTCCCCGAGGCGAGGTTCGACATCTTGAAGATCGGGAGGATGATCGCCATGGCGATGAAGCCGACGATCGAGCCCATGAGGACGATCATGATCGGCTCGATCATGCCCGTCACGGCCTTGATCGCGTCGCGGAGCGCCTTGGCGTAGTAGCCAGAGATCTCGTCGAGCACCTCTCCGAGGCGCCCCGACTCCTCGCCCGCCGAGACCATCTGCACGACCGAGCGCGGCAGCAGCGGACTGCGCGCAAGCTGCGTCTGCAGCTGCTTGCCCTGCTTCACGGAGCTGTGCACGGAGCGCCAGAGCCGCTTGTAGTGGCGGTTTCCAGCGACATCGCCCGTGATCGCGAGCGTGTCGAGCATGGGCACGCCCGCGTTGAGGAGCTCGCCCATCGTCTGCAGCGAGCGGCTGAGGTAGAGCGCGCGGAACATGCGCTTGAGGACAGGCGCGGAGATCTTGAAGCGGTCCCACCAGAAGCCGCCGAAGTCGGTGCGGATGAAGCTGAGGAACGCGAACGCAGTGGCGCCGACGGCGGCGAGGATCAGCCACCAGTACTCGATCATGAACTTCGAGAGGCCGAGCAGGAAGATCGTCGGCCCGGGCAGAGCCTCCTCCTTGCCCTTGAAGACGCCCGCGAAGCTCGGGAGCACGAAGGTGAGGAGGAACACCGTGGTGCCGATCGCCATGAGGGCGATGATGCCCGGGTAGATGCTCGCGCCCACGACCATGCGTCGCGTCTCCGCCTCCTGCGCGAGGTAGTTGGCGATGCGGTCGAGCATGCGGCCGAACGAGCCCGACATCTCGGAGGCGCGCACCATGCTCACATAGAGCGGGCCGAAGAGCTTCGGGTGGCGCGCGATCGCCTCGCTGAACTGCCGCCCGCTCTCGACATCGCCCTTGATCTGCATGAGGATCCGCTTGAACTTCGCGTTCGCCACCTGCTCCGCGATTCCCTCGAGCGCCGAGCGGATCGAGATGCCCGCGCGGATCATGACCGCAAGCTGCGTGGTGAAGTCGAGGATGTCCTTCTGCGAAGGACCTGCGGAGAACGAGAGCGACTCGTTGAGGCGCTTCCACGCGCTTTCGCCGCCCGCGGCCGGCGCGAGCTGCAGGATGTGGTCGCCGCGGCCGCGAAGCACCTGCGCGGCGCCCGCCACGCTCTCCGCCGCAAGGACGCCGCCCACGGTCTCCCCGCGGGCGTTGCGAACCTGGAATCGGTACTGCTGGACTGGCATGGTTCGTGGCGTGGTCGTTCGTCCTTCGCGGCGCTGGCGTCATGCCGCGAGCATGCGCTCGAGTTTCTCGGGCGCAGCAGCCTGCGCCACGGCGTCGTCCTTGGTGATGAGTCCGTTGAGGTAGAGCTCGGCGATCGCGGTGTCGAGCGAGCGCATGCCGAGTGCGCGGCTCGTCTGGATCACATTGGCGATCTCGTAGGTGCGCGCCTCGCGGATGATGTTGCGCACGGCGGGCGTGCACAGGAGGACCTCGACCGCGGGCACCATGCCCTTGCCGTCCGCGCGGCGGAAGAGCGTCTGCGAGAGCACCGCCTGCAGCGTGTTCGCGAGCATGGTGCGGATCTGGTTCTGCTGCCCGGTCGGATACATGTCGACGATGCGTTCGACCGTCTGCGCTGCGTTCACCGTGTGCAGCGTCGAGAGGACGAGGTGGCCCGTCTCGGCGGCCGTGATCGCGAGCGCAGCCGTCTCGAGATCGCGCATCTCGCCGACGAGGATGATGTCGGGGTCCTGCCGCAGCGCGTGCTTGAGGCCGCTCGCGAAGGTGGGCATGTCCGTGCCGAGCTCGCGCTGCTCGATGAGGCAGCGCTCGCTCTCGAAGGTGTACTCGACGGGGTCCTCGAGCGTGATGATGTGCTTCTTGTAGCGCTCGTTCATCGCCTGGATCATTGCGGCGAGCGTGGTCGACTTGCCCGAGCCCGTGTCGCCCGTCACGAGGACGAGGCCGCGCGGCAGGTAGGTGAGTCGCGTGATGACATCGGGCAGGTTGAGGCCCGCGAGCGCGGGGACGCCCGTGCGGATCGCGCGCATCGCGAACGCGATCTTCCCGCGCTGGAGATGCGCGTTCACGCGGTAGCGCCTCAGGCTCTTGACCTCGTAGGAGAAGTCGAGATCGAGCTCGCGCTCGAAGGTCTCGAACTGGTGCTTCGTCACGATCTCCGCGAGGATCCGCCGCATGCCTTCCGCGTCGACAGGCTCGAGCGGAAGCGCCTGGATCACTGTGCGGCAGCGGACCATGGGCGACATGTCGGCGACGAGGTGGATGTCCGATGCATCGAGCTCGTTCGCACACCGCAGGATGTCATTGAGTTCGTTCGATTCCGCCACGGAAAGACCCTCCCACCACGACCGATGGACCGCCGACGAGGCGAGGGGGAGATCGGCCGTGTTCCGCACGGCGGTGAGCGCGTGCCGGGGGCGGTTCCGAAATGCAGCGGTCGCCATGCGTGCGGCGCCGATTGCGCTGCGGGCGCAGACGGTGACGGCTGTGCGGGTCGCGCGGCCTGTGACGCCTGCGCAGGGGCGTCAGCGCGTCGCGGCGGGCGCGTCAGGGGCCGCGCCCGCGGCGGGAACGGCGCCCGCGCCGGAGAAACCGACCTCTGTGCGCAGGATGCCCGCCTCGTAGAGGATGCGGGCGAACGACTGCGGATCACGGTAGCGGAGCGTCCCCTCGACGCGCCAGCCCCGTGCGTCGGCGTCACCCGCCGCGCGCGCAACGCTCGCGGACGGGAGCACGGCGGGAATGACCGCCTCGACAGGGCGGCCGGGCGGGAGCGCGCGCTGCGCAGACCACACGCCGTCGTAGCGCGCACCGTCGTCGAGTATGACCGAGTAGTCGTAGCGAACGAGCTCGACCTCGTCGCGGCCGGGGTTCACGAGCTCGAGCACGATTCCCACCTTGGTCGCGTCGGCCGCCGTCTCGCCAAGACGCATCTCCGAGGCTGACACGGTCGGGCGCACCACGCCGCAACCCGCCGCGAGGAGCGTGGCCGTGGCGACGGGCAGCGCTGCGGCACGCAGGACGGTACGGCTCCCTGATTCGAAGGTCGCGATCATCGCGGCGCACTGTAGCGGGGAACCTCCGTCATGTCGTGGAACCGCTACGCTTCGCGGCATGCCCGAGATGCGCCATGATTCCCGCGCGATTCGCGCCGAAGAGCCCTCGCGGGCGGCTCGGCGCAGCGCTGGAGTCCTCGTGGCGGCCGTGGCGGCGGCGCTCGCGGCGGCGCCCATGCAGCGCGCCGCGTCTGCGCAGGAGACTGTGCCCGCGATCGCAGACTCGCCGACCGCGCAGACCCT
>JBIKTI010000003.1:0-24600 GCA_044348205.1 Phycisphaerales bacterium
GCCGTGATGAATGCCCGTTTTCAAGGTGCTCAGCGGGGCATCGTTGCCGTGGACGCCGTGTCGCGACTGTTTGCGGACCTTGCGTCGACTCGTGAAGATCGCGCGTGCGCGCAGTCGAACCTCGCGGCCGGTAGCCGCGTAGGCCCCGGCTCCCCCGCCTGCGCAGCTGCCACACACGGGATCGGGGATCGGACTCGAGCATGACTTCCTCCGGCGGAGCACCATCCATCGCCATCGCACGACAGACGGGGCCGCGCACCGTGCGGCTGTCGACCGTGCAGCTGGTGCTCCTCGGCCTCGGCCTCCTCGCGGCCCTCGTCGCCGTGTTCTGGGTGTTCGTCGAGGGCCAGTTCCGCATGGCGCTCGAGGCACCCGCGGACTGGGGCCACACGCTGATCGTGCCCTTCATCTCGGGCTACTTCGTCTATCTGCGCAAGGACGAGCTGCTCGAGAAGCCGTTCACAGCGAACTGGCTGGGACTCCCCATCGTGGTCCTCGGCGTCGCGTTCTATGTCGCGTCGACCTTCGGCCCGTCGTGGTTCGTGCTCCACCACAACGCGCGCGGCCTCTCGATCGGCATCACGCTGCTCGGCCTGTCGCTCCAGCTCCTCGGCTGGCGCGCGACGCGCCTCATGCTCTTCCCGCTCGCCTACTGGGTCGTCTTCGGCCAGACGGTGAGCGACCGCCTGCTCCAGGTCGTGACGCAGAGCATGCAGGACTGGTCGGCGCTCGGCGCGTTCGGCCTCCTCAAGCTGTTCGGCGTGGATGTCGAGCGCGGCGGCAATGTCATCACCGTGTTCGTGAACGGCGAGCCGAACCAGCTCAATGTCGCGGAGGCGTGCTCGGGAATGCGCATGCTGGTGGCGTTCCTCGCGCTCGGCGTCGCGATCGCCTACACAGGCCTGAGCGTCACCTGGCAGCGCGTCGCGCTCGTCCTCTCGGGCGTGCCCGTCGCGATCGGCGTCAATGTGCTGCGCGTCTTCACGCTCGGCATCCTCTCGCTCTGGGACGCGAACTTCGCCTCTGGCGACTTCCACAGCTTCGTGGGGCTCGTGTGGCTCGTGCCCGCGCTGATGCTCTACCTCGGCATCATGTGGTTCCTGCGCAACCTCTTTGTAGACACGCCCGCGGGCGGCAAGAAGGGAGCTCCGCATGCAGGTTGAGCGTTCCGCCGTCCACGGCTACATCGCCGCGATCGCCGTGCTCGTCATCGGCGCCGTCGGCTTCCGCATGCTCGTCGCGGAGCTGAACATCCACCTGATGAAGGAGCGGGTCGAGCTGCGGCGCCCGCTCGACACGATCCCGACCAAGCTCGGGCGTTGGGAGCGTGTCGGCAAGGACAGCGTGTTCGAGGACACGATGATCGAGGAGCTCGGCACGCGCAGCTACCTCGACCGCGCCTACGCGATCGAGGGCGACGCATCCAAGGGCTATGTCCATGTGCACATCGCCTACTACACGGGCACCATCGACGCCGTGCCGCACATTCCCGAGCGCTGCTGGGCGGTGGGCGGACTCGAGCTCACGCGCAACTCAGAGGGAGTCTCGATCGACATCGACCGCTCGGAGTGGAGGCCGTACGAGGGCCCCGTCGCGGTCGATGCGCCGTACTTCGTCGCGGAGGTGCGCGACCCGATCACGGCGGACATCGAGTGGGTGACCATGCCGCTCGGCGACATCGCGGCGACCACGATCGAGTTCCAGGATCCGAAGAAGCCAGAGGACAGGCAGGTCGGCGGATACTTCTTCATCGCGAACGGCCGCGCCGTGTCATCGAGCTACGGCGTGCGCCAGGCGGCGTTCAACCTGCGCGACAGGTACGCCTACTACTGCAAGATCCAGCTGACGAAGCGGGGGAGCGTGGACAAGCCCGACGGCTCGCTGCTCGGTCCCTTCAAGGCCGACGCAGCGGAGATCCTCGATGAGCTCATCCCGCATGTGATGCGATCGCTTCCCGACTGGCCGACCTATGAGGAGTTGTCGCGCGGGGGCGGGCCGCAGGGGGACGAATCGCGCGGGCAGGATTGACGCTGGCGGCGCGGGCGGCCGATTGAGACGCACCCGCGCGCAGGCGAGGACCGACAGAGGACCGACAGAGGACCGACGGAAGACAGGACCGAACCCATGGCACAGAAACTCAACAAGAAGCTCGTCTTCGTCGTCGGATCGCTCCTCATCGCGCTCGTGGTCGGCGGCGCGGGCATCCTCTTCTTCCGCTATCGCACCGACGCGGAGCGCCACATTCGCGCGGGCGACCAGCTCCTCGCCGCGGGCGATGCCCGCCGCGCGGCGGAGTCGTACGGGCGCGCCGTCGCCAAGAAGAGCAACAACCCCGTCTATCTCGAGAAGTTCCGCGACGCGACCCTGCTCGTGAAGTCGGAGACCGAGAACGACGCGCGCGAGCGCTATGGCCAGTACCTCCAGTCGCTCGCGAGCCTCGCGCGCGTGGAGCGTGTGAATGTGAACCGATGGCGCGACTACCTCCGCGGGCTCGACGAACAGGCCGAGGTCGTGGGCGCCCCGTCGAACTGGAAGGCGCTCGCCGATGTCGCCAACGAGATGTCGCAGGCGATGCCCGCGGGCGGCGCGGGCCGCGCCGTCGCGGCCGTCTACGCGGGATACGCGGGCGCCCGTCGCGCGGGCTCGCTCGACGAGTCCGAGCGCGAGAAGCTCGTCGCGGACCTGAAGATCGCGGCGGAGTCGCCAGACCTCAGCGAGGCGGAGCGCGACCTTGCCTACGGCGCAGTCGCCCGCATGGCCGTGTTCGAACTCGCCCGCGCGCGCGCGAGCGCAGGCGAGGCGCAGGTCGCGGCCGCCGTCGCGAAGGCCGATGCAGCGCTTGCGGCTGCGGGCGAGAAGTCGCCGAAGGGGCTCCAGACCGCGATCGCGCGCTTCGAGCGCGCCATCGTCGACGCCGGCGCTGATCCACAGAACCCCGCGCTTCTCGCCAGCACCGACGCGCTGATGGAGACCGCGCAGGCCCACCTCGACAACGGATTCACGGTCCTCTCGCTTGCAGGCGTGCTCTCGCGCGCCGGCAGGCCCGGCGTCGAGAGCGCCGCGGAACTCCTCGGACAGCACATCGAGCGCAATCCGAACGCGCTGATGCATCGCCGTGCCCGCGCCGTGCTCCTGCGTCCGCTCGACCGCGTGCAGGCGCTCTCGGACATCGAGGCCGTGCTCACGATGGAGCGGCCGACCACGGGCATCGTGGCCGCCAGCTTCGAGGGCAACAGGATCAGCGCCGCGCAGATCCGCTTCGACATCCTGCACGACGGACTCTCGGGCCTCGAGGGCGCCGTGCGCGAGGAGGCGCTGACGAAGGTGTCCGCAGCGCGCGATGCGCTCGCAGGCCTCCTTGCGGGCGCCGCGGACGATTCGCCGCTCCTGCGCGCGGACGCCAAGATCGCGCTCGCGAAGCTCGACTTCGTCAACGCGCAGATCAAGCTCAACGAGATCTTCAGGAAGGGCAGCTCGATCGACCTCGAGCTCCATGTCCTCTCCGCGATCGCCGCGCAGCAGCTCGGCGAGACCGGCCGCGCGCTCGAGCGCGTCAACGGCGGCCTGCGCCTCGCGCCCGACAACGCGCCGCTCCTCAAGCTCCGCGCGGATCTCGAGGTGCGCGCGGGCCGTCCGCAGGAGGCGCTTGCCACGCTGCGCACCCTGCGCAGCCTGACGCCCGAGGACCAGGACATCGTCGCCGCCGAGCAGCAGGTCGAGCGCATCCTCGCCAACGACCCCAGCGCGAACGCCGGCGCTGGCTTGAGCGACGCGGTGGCCGATCTCTTCGGACAGGTGCAGACGAAGCTCGACGCACAGGACTTCGAGGGCGCACGGCGCATCGTCGAAGGCATGAAGCGGACGCTCGGCGAACGCGACCCGCGCGTCGACCGTCTCGCGGTCGTGGTCGAGATGCAGGCGGGCGAGACCGCGCGTGCGACGGAGCTCGCGAAGGCGGGACTCGAGCGGTTCCCGGGCGATGCGCTGCTCGTGCGGCTCGGCGCGGTCCTCGCGAGCGACGACCCCGTCGCGCGGGTGGTCGCCATGATGGATGTGGGCGACGCCGATGAAACGACGCGCACGGTGCTGACCTATGTGCGCCTGCGCCAGGCAGCCGCCATGATGGCGGACCAGGCGTCGCGCGAGGCGCGCACGGGAATGGCGTCGGCTGCGGAGACGGCGAAGACCGCCACGCGGCTCGCGGCGGGCGTGACCGAGTGGCGCGCCAAGGCGGACGCCGCCGATCGCGCGCACCCGATCCTGATCGAGGCGGACTTCCGCGACGCGATCGCCAAGCGCGACTTCGCGGCGGCCGCAGCGACGGTTGCCCTCGCGAAGCAGAGTGGCCGCGACCCGACGCAGGCGCCGCTTCTCGAGTCGCAGCTTCTCTTCGAGCAAGGCAAGCGCCGCGAGGCGACGGAACTGCTCGAACGGACGATCGCGGCGGGCATCGACAGCTCGACCGTCTTCCGTGCGCTCGGCACCATGCTCGAGCAGCAGGGCAACCTCGACGGGGCGATCGCGCAGTACGAGGAGTCGTACCGCCGCCGTCCCTCGGACATGTCCACGGTGCGGCTGCTCGTCGGCGCCACCGTGCGTGGCGGCAATCTGCAGCGTGCGCTCGAGGTGCTCCGCTCCGCGCGGCAGCTCGCGGGGTTCGACGAGGAGGTCGGCGATGTCTGGCTCTCGCTCGAGAGCCAGATCGGCGACAGGCGCCTCGCGCTCCGTCTGCGCGAGAACCAGTACCGCGCCACGCCTGCGGACGAACGCAACGCGATCGGTCTTGCGAACACGCTGTCGACGACCGCGCCCGAGCGCACCGATGTTCTCACCGAGCGCGGCGACCCCGCGTACAGCGAGTCTGCGTGGTCGGCCCTCACGGAGCCGCAGCGCAACGCCGCGCTCGACCGCGTGCGCGCGCAGTGGCGCAAGCGCGCGGAGGAGATCCTCGTCGCCGCGCAGCGTCGCACGCCCGCGAGCCTCGTCGTCGCGGAGAACTACGCGACGCTCCTTCGCTCGCTCGGCCGCGAGGCGGAGGCCGAGAAGGCCGTCGCCGACGCCGTTGCCGCCGCGGGCGACTCCGCTGGCTGGCGCGGCTACATCGTCCTCGGCAACCTGCAGCTCCAGATGGGGCGAGCCGAGGCCGCCGCGGAGACCTTCCGCAAGGCGACCGCCGTCGAGAACGCCGAGACCCGCGACGCGACGCTCGAGATCGCTGCGCTCCTGATCTCCCAGGACCGCTACGCGGATGCGCTCCCCTATCTCGAGGACGCCGTGCGGGTGGTGCCCGAGCCGTTCCAGAAGCTGCGACTGTGCGAGTGCCTGCTGCGCGTCGGCCGCATCGACGAGGCGCGCCAGACGCTCTCTTCGGTGCTCGCCGCAGGAGGTGCCCGCGGCTTCACGGAGGAGATGCTCGACGGAACCATCTTCATCGCGGAAGGCGACCGGGCCCGCAACGCGGGCGATGTGGCGGCCGCGCGAACGGCCTACGAGGCCGCGCTCCCGCCGTTCTCCCGCGCCAAGGGGCTCGCGCCCGCAGCCGCGCAGACCTTCATGCAGGACGCGATCGCGAAGCGTCGGCTCTTCGAGCTGACGGGCGAGCGCTCGCGCTTCGAGGAGGCGCGCGCGGCCGCAGATCGTGCGATCGCGCTCGCTGCGTCGTTCTTCCCCGCGAGCGCAGTGCGCGCCGATGTGCTCCTCTCGAACCAGGATGTCGCGGGCGCCCTCGGTGAACTCGACCGCTTCCTGCGCCTCGTCCCGTCGTCGGTCGAGGGTCGCCGCCGCGCGGTCGAGCTCGCGCTCCTCACGGGCAACACAGCCCGCGCGGAGGCGTATCTCCGCGAGGCGATCGGCTATGCGCCAGGCGAGGCGTCGTGGCACTTCGCGATCGGCGATGTGCTCTCGCGGCTCAACCGCCACGGCGAGGCCGCGGCCGCCTTCAACCGCGCCGACACGCTGCGCCCCGAATCCGTGAGCGTCCTGCGCGAGATGGAGTCCCGAATCCGTGCCCGCGACTTCCGCGGCGTCACCGAGACAGCGCGGCGAAGGGGTGACTTCATCCGCACCAGCACCGCAGCGCGCGCGCTGACGGGCGTGGCGCTCATCGCCGCGGGCGAACGCGGCGACGGGTCGAAGACGCTCGCCGAGGCCTACGCCGAGGCAAGCGCCTCGAGCAACCCGCAGGCCCTCGCGGAGTGGTACGGCGCGATCGAGCTTCTCTTCACGCCCGCCGACCTTGCGGCAGCGGACGAACTCCTCAAGCGCATCGTCGGCGCGGACCTCACGCCGAGGTCGCGCCTCTTCCTCTCGGGCCTGGCGATCGGCAGCGGATCGGGTGGCCCGCAGAGGGCGCTCGAGTACCTCAGGTCGCTCGATTCCGTCGACTACTCGGCGGACAAGGAGCTTGGGGCGATGGTCTTCGACAGAATCGGCACGGCGAGCTATCTCTCGGGCGACTGCACGGCCGCGGTCGCGGCCTATGAGAAGGCCCTTGGCTTCGCGCCCGACTTCCACCCCATCCTCAACAACTACGCCTATCTCTGCGGCGAGTGCCTGAAGGACGCGAAGCGAGGCCTTCCGTCCGCCCGTCGCGCGGTCCAGATGCAGCCGACGCGTCCCGAGTACCTCGACACGCTCGGCACGCTGCTGATCGCCGAGGGCGAGCACCGCGAGGCGCTCGAGTACCTCGACCGCGCGGCGCGCATCGCAGACTCCGCCACGCTCCAGTATCACCGTGCGCAGGCCCTGCTCGGGCTTGGGAAGCGAACAGAGGCGCAGACCGCCGCACAGCGTGCGGGATCGATGAACCCCGACGAGCAGACGCGGCGTGGCCTCGCCGAGCTCGAGCCGAAGCTGCGTTGAGCCCTCCCGCCCGCGGAGCGCCAGCGTTCAAGTGTTTGAGACAAAGCCCCGATAAAGGTGTCCGAGCCCTCCCATGACGACCGCACCGACACGACCCACGATCGACGCCCGCCCGCCAGCACAGCGGCCGCGTCCGAGCGCGCCGGCCGCCGTGCAGATCGATCCGATTCGCATCCTTCGCCAGCATGTCTGGGGCATCGCGGCCGCGGCCGTGCTCGGAGTCGTGGTGGGCGGTGCTGCGACGATCGTGCTCCAGCTCGTCTATCCGCTCTACTCGGGACGCGTGGTGTTCGAGCTCGTGCCCGCGCCCGACGAGGTCGGCGATGTCATCGTGCGCGATCAGCGCACGGAGGAGGCCGTCGAGCGTCTCGGCCAGACTGAGTCTGCGCGCATCAAGGCCCGCATGCTCCTCATGCAGGCGATGAGCCGAGGCGACATCGCCCAGACGGGCTGGGCGCAGGGCTTCATCGACTCGAGCGGGAACTTCGACCTGAACAAGGCGGTCGACGACCTCGAGGAGTCGCTCGGCGCCAGCCACATGCGCCGCACCAACTTCTTCGCGCTGAACTGGTCGACCCACGCCTCGGCCGATGTGCCCGTCGTCCTGAACGCCATCGCCGACACCTACCTCGAGGTCCGGCGCGGCGAGGACAACGCGCGCTTCGAGCAGAACCGCGGAACCTTCGAGGCGCAGCTCAACCGCCTCGACCAGGACATCACCAGCCTTGGCAACGAGCTCCGCAAGTTCGTCGAGGACAACAACCTCACGGGCACACGCGAGGACCGAAGCGAGAAGCTGATCCGCGTCGAGGACACGGGCATGCAGCTCACGCAGACGCAGTCGCAGCTCACCTTCGCGGAGAGCCGCAAGCTGCAGACCGAGCGCAAGATCCGCGGCGAGATCGAGCCGACGCCCGACGATGTGCGCCGCGCTGAGGAGGACGAGCAGGTCCTCCGCGCCAACATCCGCGTGCAGGAGCTCCTCGTCGAGCTCGACACCTACCGGCGCAAGTTCCGAGAAGGACACTCCGCGATCCGCTCGATCGATGCGCGCCTCAAGGCCGCGCAGAACGAGCGCGACCTGAAGCTCCAGGAGATCATCCGCCGCAACCTGAACGCCGACTTCAAGGAGTTCTCCGATGTCGTCGAGAGCCAGCTGGCCGTGCGCGAGAAGTTCATGGCCGAGATGGCGCTCCACACCACGGGCCTGAAGGACCAGACCTCCGCCCTCGCGAAGGTCGAGGAGCTCAAGGAGCGCCGCGAACGCCTGCTCGAGGCGCGCGCCGCGCAGCTGCAGATCCTCGCGAACCTCGCCCAGCTCAAGGCCCGCGATGACGCGCGCGCCGTGACGATCGCCCAGCGCGCGCAGACACCGCGCGAGCTGAGCTTCCCCCAGTACAAGGTCATGCTGCCCCTCGGCGGCGTGCTCGGGCTCGCGCTCTTCCTCGGCGTCGTCTTCCTGCGCGAGCTCCTCGACACGCGCGTCCGCACGGCGGCGGACCTCGCCGTGATGCAGGGCGTGCGCATCCTCGGCACGGTTCCCGAGCTCTCCGACGACCCCGTGGCGCCATCGAAGGTCGAGCGCGCCGTGCTGCACGCGCCGCGCTCTGTCGTGGCCGAGTCGTCGCGCCAGATCGCGGGGCAGATCGCGAAGATCAGCAGCCAGCAGGGCGTGCGCACGATCGGGTTCCTCAGCGGCCTTCCCGGCGCGGGAACCACCTCGGTCGTCAGCAACACGGCCGACTCGCTCGCAGCGGGTGGCCGCAAGGTGCTTGTCATCGATGCGAACTTCCGCCGCAGCAACCTCGCCGCCGCGATGGGCGTCGAGCCCGACGCGAAGGGACTCGGCGATGTGCTCCACGAGAAGGCCACGCTCTCCGACGCCGTCCGCCGCACGGGCGGCGATGTCGATCTCCTCGCCGCAGGGACGCCCGCGGACCGCGTGTACGAGCTTCTCTCGGGCCCGCGGTTCGACAAGGTCCTCGCGGAGGCGCTCGAGCGCTACGACATCATCCTCCTCGACCTGCCGCCCGCTGTCGTCGCGGGAGACGCGTTCGCCGTCGCCAACAAGATCGACGCGACCGTGCTCGTCGTCCGCGCCATGCAGGAGCAGCGCGGTCTCGTGGGCCGGCTCATCGGCCAGCTGAGCGATGTGCGCGGCAAGTGCATGGGCGTCGTCCTCAACCGGCCCCAGGGCACGGCGGGTGGATATCTCCGCAAGAACTACGAGGCCATGGCGACCTACTCCGCGAAGAGCTGAGCGCCACAGCCGCGGATCGCGGCGAGAACAGAAGACGAGCACGAACGGACGACACGCATGTCGACAGCGCACCGCCCACGCCGCGTCCTGATCACGGGAGGCGGAGGCTTCATCGGCTCGCATCTCTCTGAGCTGCTGCTCGACAGAGGCGACACAGTCACCATCGTCGACGACTTCTCGACGGGCAGGCGGGCCAACATAGGCATCGTCCGCGACGGCGAGGGCCGCGCGGAGCGCTACCGCGTGATCGAGGGCTCCGTCTCCACGGTGCTGCCCGCGCTGTCGCCCCTCGACTACGACTGCGTCTACCACCTTGCGGCCGCGGTCGGCGTGCGCATGGTCGTCGAACGGCCGATCCACACCATCGAGACGAATGTCCACGAGACGAGCGTGGTGCTGCGTTTCTGCGCTGAGCGCGCTCTCCCCGTGCTGATCGCCTCGACGAGCGAGGTCTACGGCAAGGGCGTGCGCGTGCCGATGCGCGAGGACGACGACGTCGTCTATGGCTCGACCGGCTTCAGCCGCTGGTGCTACGCATGCTCGAAGGCGATCGACGAGTACCTCGCGCTCGCCTACAGCCGCGAGTTCGGGCTGCCCGCGGTCATCGTGCGCTTCTTCAACACGGTCGGCCCGAGGCAGATCGGCGAGTACGGCATGGTGCTTCCGCGCTTCGTGCAGGCGGCGCTCGACGGGCGCGCGCTCGAGGTCCACGGAGACGGCCGGCAGTCGCGGTGCTTCTGCGATGTGCGCGATGTGGTGAAGGTCCTCCCGAAGCTCGTCGAGACGGAGGCCTGCCGCGGCCGCGTGTTCAATGTCGGGCGCGAGGAGCCGATCACGATTCGCGAGCTCGCCGACCTCGTCAACGCGACGCTCGGCGGCGCGGGCGGCGTGCGCATGGTGCCCTACGCGGAGGCCTTCTCCGCCGGCTTCGACGACCTGCTCGTGCGGCAGCCCGACCTCTCGCGCATCCGCGAGGCCGTCGGCTTCGCGCCAGCTATCCCGCTTGCGCAGACGATCCGTGACCTGGCCGAGGAAATCAGGGGGCGACGCGCGCTCGATGCCGCGCACGGGGCACCCGGATGAGACAGACGGACGCCATGTCGCAAGGAGCGGAGGTGCTTGGCCCGGTGATCGAGCCGATCGCGCCAGGGCCGCTCGTCGGACCGAGCAGCTTCGGGATGACCGAGCTCCTCAATGGCTACGCGGGAGTCTTCCTCGTGAGCTTTCTCGTCACGCTCGTGGCGACGCCGTTCGTGCGCAAGCTCGCGATCGCGATGGAGATCATCGACCGCCCCGACGAGTCGCGGAAGCAGCACCGCTATCCGATCGCCTACCTCGGCGGACTCGCCGTCTTCATGGGCGTGATGGCTGCGATCGTCTACAGCGTGCTGCTCGTCGATGGCGCGGGCGGCGCACTCGGCCCCGTGCCGTTCTCGATCATCATCGGTCTCCTCGCCATCACCTTCACGGGCCTCGCCGACGATGTGTGGGGATGGGACCCGCGGCTCAAGATCATGGGCCAGCTCGTCGCGGCCGCTGCGCTCGCGCTCGAGGACACGGGAATCCGAGTGGCCGAGGGCGCGCTCCTGCCGCTCCTCGGGCCGCCTGCCGAGGTGCTCTTCGCCATCGGACCCGTCCAGATCTTCGCGTCCTATGTCTACGAGGCCTTGGGAACGCTGATCATCGGGCTCTTCGTCGTCGGAGGGTGCAACGCGATGAACCTGATCGACGGCCTCGACGGCCTCTGCTCGGGCACGGCGGGCATCATGGCGACCGCGCTCCTCGTCCTGTCACTGATGATGGCGGCGGGCACCGTGATCGACGACCCCTACGAGTCGATGGCGGGGGTTCGGATCGTCCTCTGCCTTGCGCTCCTCGGCGCAGTGCTCGGCTTCCTGCCGTGGAACTTCAATCCCGCTGTCATCTTCCTCGGCGACTGCGGAAGTCTGCTGATCGGCTACCTCCTCGTGGTTGTCATCCTCCTCCTCGGCGAGAAGGGCCAGACGCACCTCGTGTTCGCGGGGCTGATCATCTTCGCGCTGCCGATCATGGACACGGCGCTCGCGATCCTCAGACGCAAGCTCGCGGGCGTCTCGATGTCGCAGGCCGACGCGAACCACATCCACCACCTCGCCAAGCGCGCCCTCGGGGGCGTGAAGCGCGCGGTCGGGGCGCTCTACCTCGTTGCGGCGCTCTTCGGAGGGCTCGGGATCCTGCTCGGCTTCCTGGCGATCGAGCAGATCGTTCGGCTGCGGATCGTCTATGCCACCTCGATCGTGCTGTTCGGCGTGATCGCAGCAGTGAGCCTGAAGACCGCGCTTCGAAACCGATGGGCCGCGCAGCTCGCACCAGCGGAGGGCGGCTCCAGCGCGACTGGAGAGCGCAAGTCCGCCAGTGAATGAGTCTCAAGAACTCAATCAGGGCGGAGACTGCAGTCAGTACGACTCTTCCGTGCGCTCCGACCCAAGCGGCCACATCCCGGTCCTGCTTGCAGAGTGCCTCGAGGCGCTCGCCCCGCGGGCGGGCGAGACCTTCGTCGACCTCACGGCGGGTCGCGGTGGTCACGCAGCGGCGGTTGCGGAACGGCTCGGACCGGTCGGAAGGGTCGTCCTCTTCGACCTCGACCAGGGCAACCTCGACTTCGCTGCGGCGCGCATAGCCCGCACGACGGGTGCCGCGCCGATCGCGATCCAGGGGAGCTTCGTGTCCGCGCCGCGCGAGCTCGCGGCCCGCGGAGTCGTCGCCGACCTCGTCCTCGCGGACCTCGGCTTCGCCTCGACGCAGGTCGACGACCCCGCGCGCGGGCTGAGCTTCATGCACGACGGGCCGCTCGACATGCGGCTCGACCCGACGGCGGTCGTCTGCGCGCGCGACATCGTGAACGGCTCGAGCGAGCGCGAGCTCGCCGACATCCTGTTCCGGTTCGGCGACGAACCATTCGCGCGCAGGATCGCCCGCAAAATTACGGAGGCGCGCGCGGTCGGGCCGATCAACACCACGGCGCAGCTTGCGGATCTGGTTCGGGACGCCTACGGCTCCCGCGCCCGCACCTCGCGGATGCACCCGGCGACGAAGGCCTTCATGGCCATCCGCATCGCGGTGAACGACGAACTTGGAGCGCTCGAGGCGCTCCTCGGTTCGATCCGACGCGCCGCGGAGCGGGCCCATGCAGGCGATCCGAGCTGGTTGGCGCGTGGTTCGCGCGTGGCGATCATCGGCTTCCACAGCCTTGAGGACCGACTCGTGAAGCAGGCGTTCGCCGAGATGTGCCGTTCGGGCCAGGCGCGTGAGATCACCGCTGGCGCGTTGGTATCATCTCCCCCCGAGTCCGCGGCCAACCCGCGGGCGAGGTCTGCCAAGCTGCGCGCGATCATGGTCGCGCCGTAGGTTGGCGCGAGAAGAGCGTGCGCGGCGCGCCGTGTGAACGGCCCCGCAGACAACCTGGTGCGAGAGTGGCCCGACCGAGAGGTGGCGCAGCGGATGCGCGGCGCGGCGGGCCGTAGGCGGGACTGCAGCAAGGAAGCTCGGTCATGACGCGCGAAAACAAGCTTGCCATCGTCGTTGGTTTCGGACTCCTCCTCTTCGTGGGCATCCTGGTCTCCGACCATTTGTCCGCGCGACACGCGCATGTCGCGAGCCCAGCGCTCTCGCAGGTCGCTGTCGAGACTCCGATGCGGCTGCCCGGCGGGCTCCTCCCCGACGACCGCCAGCCATTCGGAGAGATTCCCGATCCCTCGCAGTCCGGCCGTGCCGGCGCGGGCGGGCTTCCCATCGACGACGGCGCGCCGATCGAGATGCAGGGCAGTCCTTTCGGCGGCACGATCGTGCGCGGCGGAGAGCCTGCCGGCGACCTGTCCGCGCAGGGCGGATCCTCCGCTCCCGCGGAGCGCACGCACACCATCGCTGCGGGCGAGCACCCTGGCGACATCGCCAAGCGCTACTACGGCAAGCGCGCGCTCGGCGTGAAGCTCGCCGAGTACAACGGCGTCGACCCGCGTCGCCTCAAGATCGGTCAGGTGCTGCGCGTGCCGGAGCTCGCGCAGCTCGACCCGACCGCCGCGCCCGCGCCGGAGGCCGCGGCCATGGCCGGCGACATCACGACTCCCCTGGTGGCCGGCGGCGGGAACCCGCCTGCGATGCCAGAGCCCGAGCAGCCCCGCATCCGCACCATGAAGGTCGCGGAAGGTGACACGCTCTTCGGCCTCGCGCGCCGCATCTACGGCGACGGCACGCGCTGGCGCGAGATCGCGCAGCTCAACAACCTCGGCGACGGCGCGTCGCTGAAGCCGGGCATGGAGATCCGCTACGCCTCCGCCCAGTGATCGACGACGCCGCGCTCGCCGCGGAGGCGGGCTGCGGCCTCGATCGCAGCGACCCGACAGGGAGTCCGCATGTTCGCGAAGCTTGCCACGGTCATCGTCGTCCTCGGTGCGATGTTCGGCGCGCTGCTGGTGAACAGGCAGCAGCGCATCGACGCCGCGGCCGAGATCAGCCGCATCCACTTCCGCATGCTCAGGCACGAGCGCGCGCGCACGGCGATGCAGGCGCAGGTCGCGGCGGCCGTGCGGCCTGACCGGCTGCGCGCGAAGCTCGCCGATTTCTCGCCGTCTGGCCGCGACGACGAGGGAAAGACAGGCGGATTCAAGCCGATTCCCTTCCGCTCCAAGCCCGAGCGCGCGACCGACGAGGCGCTTGGTCCGCTCGAGCGGCTGGCGACCGAGGATGAACAGCGCGACGCTGCGCGGGAGCTTGGCGGATGACGAACGAATCGGGGCCAACCGCCACGCGGGCGCGCTCGATCGCGCGATGGTCGACGCCGCTGGTCGTCGGCGTCGTTGCCTTCATCGCTGCAACCACCGTGCGCGTCGCGCAGCTGAAGACGGCGCCCGACGAGCGCCTCGTCCGCTCGATGGAGCGCCCGAACGGGCAGCTCGTCCAGCAGCGCGCGCTGCTCGAGCCCGAGCCGCGCGGCCGCATCGTCGACCGCGTGGGTCGTCTGCTTGCGCTGGACTCCGTGGGCGGCAGGCTCTTCGTCGATGTGAAGGACCTCTACGCGGACGCCCTGCGCGAGGCGGAGCGCGCCTCGCGCGCCGCGCGCCGCGCGCGCCTCGAGTCCGACGCGGAAGGCGGGAGCCGCGGCCTCGCCGCCACGCCGATCTCGGGCCTCGACCCGATCGCCATGCTCGCCGCGGAACTCGAGCGGCCGCTCGGCGTTCCCGAAGCCGACATCGCCCGCACGCTGCGCGAGGCGGTGCCCGCGGACCTCGCGCTTGCGCGCACCGACTTCACAGACGCCGACTGGGCGCGGCTTCCGCGCTTCGTCGTCCTCTCGCAGGACCTCACCGAGGCGCAGGTCGCAGCGATCGACGAGGCGCGCCGCATCGCGGGCCCGCGCGGCGTCATCCGCGGCGCGCATGTCCAGTCGAAGTCGACGCGCGTGCGGCCCTTCGAAGAGCTCGCGGCCGCGATCGTCGGCCGCACGGGCTTCGACGGCAAGGGCCAGACGGGCGCGGAGCTCGGCGGAGAGCGTCTCCTCGCCTCCGAGGCGGGGCGCACGCTCTACTTCGCAGACGCGCGCGGACAGGTGATCTCTGTCCCCGCGAACGGCCATCTTGCCGGCCGCGCGGGCGGCGATGTCCGCCTCTCGATCGACATGGTCGCGCAGGAAGTCCTCGAGCGCGAGCTGAACCGCGTGGTCGCGGAGTCGAACGCTGGCGGCGGGCGCGGCATCGTGATGGATGTCGAGACGGGCGAGATCCTCGCGGCGCACGATGTGCTGCGGAACACGGGGCGCAGCCCGATCGCCATTGACGCGAACCGCGCGATCGACGCGTCGCTCGGGCGCCTGCGCTGGATGACCGATCCCTTCGAGCCGGGCTCGATCTTCAAGCCGTTCGTCTGGGCCTGGTCGATCGAACTGCGCAAGGCGCGTCCAAACGAGTCGATCGCGCTTCCCGACGGGCCGAAGACCTTCACAGACGGCCGCGCGCGCCGCACCGTGCGCGAGGCGCACCCGTCGAGCTACGGCACCAAGACCTGGGCCGAGTGCCTCACCAAGTCCGTCAACGCGGGCATGGCCACGGTCGCGCTTCGCATGTCCGGCGAGGAACTCAAGGACGGCCTCCGTTCGTTCGGCTTCGGTCGGCGCACGGGGCTCGCGTTGCCGCACGAGAGCGGCGGAATCCTTCCGCCCGCCGACGAGTGGTCGAACCGCACGCGTGCGCAGGTGTCCGTGAGCTTCGGGCAGGGCATCGCCGTCACGCCCGTGCAGCTCCTCACCGCCTTCACGGCCTTCTGCCGCGACGGAACGATGGTGCTTCCCATGATCGAGCCGCCAGAGGGCGCCGCTCGCGCACAGGGAGGCCTGAGCGGCACGCGCCGCGCGATCGCGGCGGCGACCGCCATGACCACGCGCGAGGTGATGGAGGACTCGATCACCGACGGCACGGGCAAGAAGCTGAAGGACATCCTCCGCTACACCGCGTTCGGCAAGTCGGGCACAGCGCAGCTCGTCGGCCCCGACAAGCGCTACTTCGATTCGCGCTACATGTCGAGCTTCGTCATCGGCGCGCCCTTCGACGACCCGAAGATCGCGGTCCTCATCACGATCGAGGACCCAGACCTCAAGAAGACGGGCGCGTCCTACGGCGGCGGCGCGCTCGCGGGCCCCTGCGCGGCGCATGTCGTGAACGGCGTCCTCGAGTACCTCGGCGTCCCGAACGACGGCGAGCTCGTCTACGCGAAGCCGAAGGCCCTCGCGGACGCCCGCTGACGCGGACGCAGTGGACACCTCGGGTTCCAGAGCGGCCGACGCAACCGACGCAGCCGCTACACTGCCTCCCCCATGGGTTCCTCGCTCAATCTCGAACTCTCCCCCGAGCTCGTCCAGCTCGCCGTCAACATCGGCATCATCGTGCTGATGGTGCATGTGATCCTCGGCGGCTGCGCCTACGCGATCATGCTCGAGCGCAAGCTCAGCGCCTGGATGCAGGACCGCATCGGCCCGAACCGAGTGGGCCCGCAGGGTCTCCTCCAGCCGATCGCAGACGGCATCAAGTTCATGCTGAAGGAGGACTACAACCCGAAGGGCGTCGACAAGGCGCTCTTCTTCCTCGCGCCGGGCTTCATCGTGGCGCCCGCGATCATGGGCTTCGTCGTCGTGCCGTGGGCGGGCGAGATCGACCTCACGGGGCTCGTCCAGTGGCTCGGCGTCGCGCAGGCAGGCGCCGAATACCCCGTGCGTCTCATCGGCGCCGACATCAACATCGGCATCGTCTACCTCCTCGCGACCGCTGCGCTCGGCGTCTACGGCGTGTCGCTCGGCGGGTGGGCGAGCAACAACAAGTGGTCCTTCCTCGGCGGCCTTCGCGCGAGCGCGCAGATGATCTCCTACGAGATCCCGATGGGGCTCGCGCTCCTGTGCGTCGTGCTCGTCGCGGGCACATTCTCGCCCTACGCGATCATCGAGCAGCAGCTCGCGGGCCAGTGGAACCTCGTGCAGCAGCCGATCGTGGCGATCATCTTCTACATCTGCCTTCTCGCGGAGGCGAACAGGGCGCCCTTCGACCTTGCGGAAGCCGAGAGCGAGCTCATCGGCGGCTACCACACCGAGTACAGCTCGATGAAGTTCGCGCTGTTCTTCCTCGGCGAGTACTTCCACATCGTCGTCGGCTCTGCGTTCTTCGTGCTGCTCTTCATGGGCGGCTGGTCGCTCAACCCGTTCACGGGGCACGACCTCGGCGTCACCGCTGGCCCGCTCACGGCGCTCCTCCAGTTCGCGATCGTCATGGGCAAGGTCACGCTGATGGTCTCGCTGACGATGGCGATCCGCTGGACGCTGCCGCGCTTCCGCTTCGACCAGCTCATGCGCCTCTCGTGGGAGGGCCTGATCCCGATCACGCTGGTTCTCCTGCTCACCGTCAGCTTCATGGTTTACTTCGACGCCACGCAGTACCTCTGGGCTGCGTCGATCGGCGTCGCCGCGCTCATCTACTTCCTGAAGCCGATCCTCGGAGAGGACGACAAGGCCAACCGCCGCATCCGCCTCATCGGCAGTCGTTTCAGCCCGATGACCGATGCGGAGGGAACGCTCGCGAACCGTCCCTCGGTCGCGCTCGACGACCGCGCGCTGCCTGATCCGCGCCAAGGCATGATGAGCCAGCACTGACTGGTGCGTGCGACCGATGATTCAGTCCCTCCTCGGACTCCTCGCGCTCGGGTTCGCCACGCGATTCCGCGTGAACGGAGGCTACTGGTCGTGGCGCAAGGAGACTGCGTTCGGTGCCGATGAGTCGAAGTGGCCGAGCGCGGCCGCGAGGCGGCACGCGATGCTCGACTACGCACGGTGGGCTTGGCGCATGCGGAAGCATCTTTGAGCGGTCGCCGCGTGTTTGAGCGGTCGCGGCTGCGGCCGCTCCCTTTGGTGCTGGGATGCGTGTTTGAGCGGCCGCCGCGTGTTTGAGCGGTCGCGGCTGCGGCGGCTCCCTTTGGTGCTTGGATGAGAAGCGGGACCAGCGCGCAGCGCCGCTCCACCGGTGCTCTCGCGCGTCTCGTCGGTCGCGGCTGCGGCCGCATCAGAAATCTCTCCTTTTCTACCGAACTTTTCCCGAACAAACGGGGAGTCGGCTGAAACGCCTTTAGACTCGGCGCCCATGGCGAAGAGCCGAACAGAATTCCTCTGCCGCGAGTGCGGCGGCAACCACCCGAAGTGGATGGGGAAATGCCCCGACTGCGGTGCGTGGGACAGCCTCGAGCGGTTCACCGTCGAGGCAGACGCGCCAGCAAGCGGTGTCGCACCCGTCTGGGGTGTCGCGCAAGACGCTGCCGACAGCGATGCGCTTGCCCGCGCGGGCATCGGCCGCGCCGTCGCGATCGGGAGCGTCCCCGAGGCGTCCGTCGCGCGGATTCCAAGCGGGATAGGCGAGTTCGACCGCGTGCTCGGCGGGGGCATAGTCCCCGGCTCCGCCATTCTCCTCGGCGGCGACCCAGGGATCGGAAAGAGCACCCTTCTCATGCAGGTCGCGGCCGCGCTCGCAGCGCGCGGGGGAAGCGCGCTCTATGTCTCAAGCGAGGAGAGCCCGCAGCAGGTCAGGCTGCGCGCGGAGCGTCTCGCGGTCGTGACCGGCGCGGGTGGCGTCGCGGCGCTCGGCGAACGGCTGAGCGTCCTTGGAGAGACGGGGGTCGCGCGCATCGTCGAGCAGGCGCGCCGCATGCGGCCGACGATCGTCCTCGTCGACTCGATCCAGCTCGTGCACCGCGCAGACCTCTCCGCAGCGCCAGGCTCGATCGCGCAACTTCGCCGTTGCTGCCTTGACCTTGTCGGACTCGCGAAGACCACGGGCTGCGCCGTCGTCATCGTCGGCCATGTCACGAAGGAGGGGACGCTCGCGGGTCCGAAGCTCCTCGAGCACCTCGTCGATGTCGTCCTCGGGTTCGAGGGCGACCGTCACTCCGCCGTGCGCGTCGTGCGCGGCGTGAAGAACCGCTTCGGCTCGACGCAGGAGATCGGGCTCTTCGAGATGCACGGGGACGGCCTTGCAGAGGTCGAGTCCGCGCGCATCTCCCTCGATGGACGACCGCCAGCGCCAGGCTGCGCCTTCGTTTCGACCATGGCGGGCACGCGCTGCCTGCTCGGCGAGGTGCATGCACTGGTCGCCACGGGATTCCTTGGCAGCGCCAAGCGGCGCGCGAGCGGGCTCGACTCCGCGCGCCTTGCCATGCTGATCGCCGTCCTCGAGAAGCACGGCGGACTGCGCCTCTCGGACCAGGATGTGTTCGCGCAGGCCCTCGGGGGGCTTCGCATCGTCGAGCCCGCATCTGATCTGGCCGTCGCGCTCGCCGTGGCGGGAGCGTTCCTCGAACGCACGCTTCCGCCCGGCACCGTCGCCATCGGTGAAGTCGGCCTCACGGGCGAACTGCGCGCTGTCCCGCAGATCGAGCAGCGCGTGCACGAGTCGCTTCGTCGCGGCGCACGCACTGTTCTCGTCCCTTCGGGTTCACGCGTGCAGGCGATCGCGGCCGCTGAGCCTGGAGGAACTCGATCGGGCCAGATCGTGAAAGTCGGCACGATCTCGGGGGCGCTCGAACTGCTCTCGCCGAGAGTCCGCGCGCTCGGCGCAGGAACAGCAGAGGTCAAGCCAGGGCGCCCGCGTTCAACAAACAGGCCAGAGCAGGGCGCAACAGGTGGGGCTCCTGAAGGGTCTCGACCGGGCTGATGCGTCGATTCGGCCGCAGAAAATAGTTGTCCACACCCCCGGGCGCGGGGCAGCGGCGTGAATTCCTAAGTGCATTCAAGAAAGACACTTGCGTTTCGTCAATGCAGTGCGGCCCAAGGCGACCTCGCACGGCCCTTCGGCCGACTAGACGAACTTGGGGCATCAGGTTAAGTTTCCCGTTCATCGAAGCGGCCAGAGTCGGCCGATAGATGAAAAGACCGTCCGGTTCTGACCTCTCTCGTGGTCAGGACAAGAGCGGACGGGTGGATGACCGCGGGCCGTAATGAATGCGGCCCAACAACCTTGTACGGAGAGTTTTCACACATGAGTCTCACGAAGACCGTCGGCCTTTTCGCCGGCACGACCCTTGCCTTCGGCGGCGTGGCTTTCGGCGCCGATCAGAACAACTACGCCGCTGAGATCGCTGATCTCAAGGCTCAGATCGCCGAGATGAAGACCGCCTCTGGCGACTCTTGGCTGACCGAGCAGCGCGCGTCCGAGATCCGTGGCATCGTCACCGATGTCCTCGCGGATGCCGACACCCGCTCCAGCCTCCAGGGCAGCGGCGCTGGCGCCGGCTACGACGGTGGATTCTTCCTCTCGTCGGCCGACGGCAACTACTCGATGAAGCTGAACGTCCTCCAGCAGATCCGCTGGTCGTTCAACGACAACCCCGACACGGGCGCCGACCAGTCGTTCGGCTTCGAGAACAAGCGCACCCGCCTGAACTTCTCGGGCAACATCGTTGACTCGACCTGGTCCTACAAGGTCAGCTTCTACTTCGGCTACTCGAACAGCATCGAGAGCTTCGGTGAGGGCGACCTCGCCGACGTGTGGGTCAGCAAGGACTTCGGCAATGGCTTCGCCATGTACGCCGGTCAGTTCAAGCTCCCCTTCGGCGCTGAGTACGGCCTCGACGCGGGCAGCCTGCAGTTCACCGACTACTCGGTCGCTGCGTCGCTCCTCGGCCCGGGCTACGGCCAGGGTCTCATGTTCGGCTACTCGGCCGACATGTTCCGCGTGCACGCTGCGTACGTGAACGCCCTCGGCGAGGCCAACCAGGCCTGGACGAGCGGTTCGCCGAGCACCGACTGGGCCTTCGCTGCCCGCGGCGAGTTCAAGCTCGCTGGCAACTGGTCGTCGTTCGGTGACGCGCAGTCGTGGAAGGGCGAAGAGTTCGGCGCCGTCATCGGTGCTGGCTACGCTGTCGAGCGCGACGACACGACCGACGCGACCCCGTGGTCGTTCACGATCGACGCGACCGTCGACTTCGGCGGCGCCAATGTCGTCGCTGCGTACTTCATGACCGACGACGACACCGGTGGCGAGATCAACGCCTTCACGGTCTCGGGCGGCGTCTTCGTCGCCGACGACATCGAGCTCGTGGCCCGCTACGAGAACATCGATGTCGACGGTGGTCCCGAGCTGAACACCGTCACCGGTGGCGCCAACTGGTACTTCGCCCGCAACACGGCGAAGGTCGGCGTCGAGTTCGGCTACGCCTTCGACGCGATCTTCACGAACGCGGCCGAGTTCGCCAACTGGACGCAGTCGACCGACGACGGCCAGTGGGTCCTCCGCGGTCAGATGTCCTTCAGCTTCTGATCGGTTCGCCGATCTGGCGAGCATCCACCTTGTCTTTAGGCACGCAAGTGCCTCAAACACGGCTCAGTCGGCCGCCCCGCGAGGGGCGGCCGATTTTCATTTTGTCGCGTGCTCCGTCGTTCGGAGAGGCGAAGTGCGTCGGCCTAGGCCGCCCTCGACCGCCGAATTGTGGCGATCTCCCGCGGCCACGGCCGATATGCACGCTCGACGCGGGGCATTCCCGCCGCGCGTCGCCCACGGGGACTTCGCATTTTGACGACCTTCATCGATGAGACCGCATCGATGAACCACTCGAGAAGGAGCAGGCAGGATGCCTCAGACCACGCACAGGATGTGCCTTTCGCCGAGCCGATTCGTCCGAACACCCGCGCCGCTTCTCACGCCGCTTGTGCTCGCGGCGCTTGGGATTGCCAGCGTCGCGCGCGCGGATCAGCCTTCGGCCGCCACGACCGATGAACTCCTCAAGCGCATCGAGCGCCTCGAGGCCTCGAACCAGGCGCTGGGCGCCGAAGTCTCGACCTTGCGCGCCGCCGAAGGCGACGCGTGGCTCACCGAGCAGCGCGCCACGGAGATCCGCGGCATCGTCACAGATGTCCTCGCCGACAGCGACACGCGCCGCTCGCTCCAGTCGAGCGACATGACTGCCGGCTGGAACGATGGCTTCTTCATGGCGAGCGCGGACGGGCGCTTCCGACTCGAGGTCGGCGGCCTCGTCCAGGTGCGCTACATCTACGGCTACATCCCAGACGGCCTGTCGGGCGTGAACATCCCGAACTCGCCGATCGCGGACAATGTCGAGACGCGCAACGGCTTCGACATGCCGAACACGCAGCTCGACTTCCGTGGGCATGTCTTCGGACCCGAGTACAGCTATCGCCTGCGCGGGCAGTTCTCGAACGAGGGCGAGGCGATCGTCGGGCAGAACCCGTTCGGCAACCTCGGCTCGGGCAGCGGCACCTTCCGCCTGCTCGACGCATGGCTCCGCGCGGAGGTCTCCGACGGAGTCGCGCTGCGCGTCGGCCAGTTCAAGCTGCCGTTCGCGCGCGAGCAGCTCGTCGACCAGGAGTACCAGCTCGCCGTGTCGCGCTCGACCATCGTCGAGCACCTCGGCCTCGGCTACTCGCAGGGCGTCGAGCTGCAGTTTGTCTCCGACGATGTGCGCGTGATGGCCGCCTACTCGAACGGCGGCACCGACAATGTCTACGGCGTCCTCAAGGGCGCAGGCAGCGAGCCGCTCAATTCGGACTGGGCAAGCGATCGCGTCGACTGGGCCGTGACGGCGCGCGCTGAATGGAAGCTCGCGGGCCGCTGGTCGCAGTTCCGCTCGATGACGAGCCCGCCGGGCGACGAGTTCGCGTTCCTCGTGGGCGTCGCGGCGCACCTCCAGGAGGGCGACCCCGACACGGGCGGCAGCCCGAACACCAGCGACCCGAACCGCTGGTACATCTTCACCGCCGATGCGAGCCTGATGTACGGCGGCGCGACGCTGTTCGGCAGCTTCACCTATTCGTCGATGGACTCCGCATCGGCCTTTGTCCAGGGCAGCAACAACTTCTTCCCGCCAACGACCGCGGACATCGGCAGCAGCCATGCATGGGGAGCCGTGCTGCAGGGCTCGTACTACTTCGACCCGAAGTGGGAGGTGTTCGCGCGCGCCGAGTTCGGCGAGGCGAACATCTCCAACATCAACCAGATCACTGCGCCGACGGGCGTCCCGAGCCTCGAGCAGGGCAACCTGTTCAGCGTGCTGACCATGGGCGTGAACTGGTACATCGACGGCGAGGACCTCAAGTGGTCCGCCGACCTCGGCTTCGCGCTCGACTCGATCGACGGCGTCTGGTCGAACAACGCCAACGGCTGGCGTCCAGCGGCAGAGCAGAGCGAAATGGTGTTCCGCACGCAGGTGCAGATGGCGTTCTGACGCGCGGAACGCGTCGCCACCTCCGAAACCCCTGATTTCCCCGCACAGCGCCGCCGACAGCGGCGCTGTGTTTTCCTACACTCTCGACTTCCCCGAAGGTCGCGCAACGCCGCTGCTCGCGGCGTCACGCCGCCGTTCGCAGAGCCGAGACCATGCCCACCGCAGCAGCAGCGACCGAACCAAGCCAGCCCGCAGCCACGGCGATCCACCGCATCGAGGTGCGACCGCGCCGCGGCCACCACGACCCGCGCGGGGCGTCCGTCGAGCGCGCGATCGCGTCGCTCGGCCTCGCGCGCGCCCCGAAGCGCGTCGAGCACGCCGCGGTCTATCTGCTGCAAGGCGACCTGACCGCCGCGGAGGTCGACAGGATCGCGAACGAACTGCTCGCAGACTGCGTCACCCAGTCTGCGGAGATCCACGCGTCGACGCGCGCATCGCGGCCCTCGACGGCGCCCGGCGTCTCCGTGGTCGAGGTGCATCCGCTGCCTGGCGTCACAGACCCGGCGGCGGAGAGCGTGCAGGCCGCGATCCTCGCGCTGACGGGCCGCACGGTCGAGGTGCGCACGGGCGACCGCTACGACCTGCACGGCGTCGACAAGATGGTGGCGAAGACGGTCGGCGAACGGCTGCTCGCGAACCCCGTCATCCACGCGATCCACACGGAGCCGTACTTCCCGAGCGCGTTCGTGGTCGGCAAGCCCTACACGCTTGCGATCCGCGAGGTGCCCATCACGAAGCTCTCCGACGCAGAGCTCGAGAAGCTCTCGCGCGAAGGCCACCTCTTCCTTTCGCTCGACGAGATGAAGGCGCTGCAGGCGGAGTACCGCCGCCTCGGCCGCGAGCCGCGCGAGATCGAGCTCGAGACGCTCGCCCAGACCTGGAGCGAGCACTGCGTCCACAAGACCCTGAAGTCGACGGTGCGCTACCGCGAGCTGTCGCAGGACCCTGCGTTCGAAGGCCAGTGGTCGCTCGCCGCCGACGCGAAGTCGCGCCCGAACCACGAGGTCACCGCCGACGGCGTCGTCACTGTGAAGAACCTCTTGAAGTCGACCGTCGCAGCGAGCACGCACGAGCTGATGAAGGACGGCATCGACTGGTGCCTCTCTGTGTTCGTCGACAACTCGGGCGTCGTAGCGTTCGACGACACCGACGCGGTGTGCTTCAAGTGCGAGACGCACAACCGCCCGAGCGCGATCGAGCCCTACGGCGGCGCTGCGACGGGGATCGGCGGCTGCATCCGCGACATCATCGGCACGGGCCTCGGCGCCAAGCCGATCGCGGCGACCGATGTCTTCTGCGTCGCGTACCCCGACATCGCAGAGGTGCCGCAAGGGTGCCTCGATCCGCGCCGCGTCCTCACGCAGGTCGTCGCGGGCGTGCGCGACTACGGCAACCGCATGGGCATCCCCACGCTCAACGGCACCGTCTACTTCGACGACAGCTATGTCGGCAACCCGCTCGTCTACTGCGGCTGCATCGGCCTCATGCCGCGCAGCTGCGTGAAGGGTGCGACGAAGAAGGGCGACCTCATCATCGCGATCGGCGGACGCACTGGCCGCGACGGCATCCACGGCGCGACCTTCTCGAGCGCCGAGCTCACCGACAAGCACGCCAACGAATTCAGCCACGCGGTGCAGATCGGGAACGCCATCACCGAGAAGAAGGTGCTCGACGCGATCCTCGCGATGCGCGACCGCGCGGGCGGCCCGCTCTACAGCGGCCTCACCGACTGCGGCGCG
>JBIKTI010000429.1:0-2842 GCA_044348205.1 Phycisphaerales bacterium
CGTCGACCCGACGCCGAGACCGCGGGCGATGAGGAACTCGGGCGCGACGAGGATCGCATCGCCCTGCTCGAGCCGCGGGATCGCCGTCTCGGGCGAGCCCTCGATCCAGTCGAGGCGGTTCATCTCAAGGAACGGCTTCGGCTCGAAGCCGACGCACACGACATTGCTCGGCCCAAGGCCTTCTACGCCGAAGACCTGCTCGCCCGCGACCTTCAGCGGCAGGTAGCCGATCGGGAGCGCGGCGTCGACGCCCTCGAGGCCGCCGATGCGCGACTGCTCCTCTGGCGAGAGCCCCGATGTCGAGAAGACGAAGCCGTCCGCGAAGCGCACGCGCTCGCGGAGGTCGCGGATGATGGCGTCGCCGTTCGAGCGCGTGCTGACGAGGATCGACACGGCGACCATGAGCGCGCCCGCCGTGCAGCCGAGGCGCCACGGCATGCGCGCGACGCTTCCAGAGAGGAGTCCGCGCGGAAGGCCGAGCGCGCGCTCGAGCGGGGGGCTCGCGAGGCGCCCGACGACGACCGTGATCGGGACGCTCAGGAGAAACCACGCGATGTGGAGGAGGGGCAGCGTTCCCAGCACATAGATCCAGAAGCGGGTGTCGCGCGACTCGGGGATGAGCCCAAGCCCCCACACGCCGATGCCTGCGAGCCCCGCGAGAGCCGCCAGCCAGACGAGTGCCGCACGCGGCGGACGCGCGCGGATGGCGATCGCCTCGAGCGGCGAGATGCGCGCCGCGCGGATCGCAGGGAAGAGCCCGCCGAGGATGCCGCTCAGCGCCGCGCCCGCGAACGCGAGGAGCGCGCCGCGCGGCTCGAACGCGGGCCCCGCGGGGATGAACTCCGCGTAGATCGCAGCGAGGACCGAGACGAGCATGAAGCCGAGCGGGATGCCGATGAGGCCGCCGATCGAGCCGATCGCGCCGCCCACGACGAGCTGCGCGCCGAAGAGCTGCCGTCGCGACGCGCCGATCGCGCGGGCGATCCCCATCTCGCGGAGCTCGTCGAGGACGGCCGTGGTCATGCCCGTCGCGACGATCGCCGCGCAGGAGAGGAACGCGATCACGGTGGCGATCAGGACGGACAGTTCGCTTGTCGCGACCTGCTTGTCGAGGCCCGTGCGCACGCGCTCCGCGGGCTCGCACAGCATCGGGTCGACGAGCGTCTCAGCACGCGCGGCCGCGAAGATCTCTGCGTCGACGCCCTCGTCGAGCGCGATCGAGATCGCGGTGAGCCTGCCCTCGCGGCGCGTGGCGTCTGCAAGCGTCGGAAGATCGATCTCGACCAGCGGCCGCTGCAATGCGCCGAGGACGGGGCGCTTGTAGATCCCCACGACCGTGACATCGAGCGGCTTGCCGAAGCGGACGATGCGCAGCGTGCCGCCCACCTCGGCCCTGAGGGCGCGTGCGCTGGCGGGGTCGAGCACGATCTCGCGCGGCCCCGCGATGCGGCGTCCCTCCTCGATCTCGACCTCGCGGAAGAACGCGTCCTCGCCTGGGTCGACGCCGCGCGCCTGCACGGTGGCGCGTCGGGGGCGGCCCGCATCGTCGGGCGCGCCGTCGTTCGAGAGCGTGATCGAGCCGCCGAGGCGGCCTGCGACGCGCGCCACGCCCGACCACTCGCGCACCTCGTCGAGGAGCGATGCGTCGAAGGGCTGCGCGTAGCGGTGCACGATGCGCACATCGGTCGCGCCCATGGCCCGCGCGATCGATGCCTCGAGGTTCGACTGCGCCGTGCGCATGCCGCTCGTCACGGCGACCACGAGGCTCGACGCAAGCGCGACCGCCGAGATGAGGAGCGCGGTCCTACCGCGCCGCCCGAGCAAGCTCCTGCGCGCGAAGGGCCAGAGACCCCGCATCGAGCGCTCCTTCTCCGTGGGTGGCGGCGTCGGTGGTGCGTGTTTCGAAGCTTCCCGCGACGAGTCCGTCGCGCAGCACGATGACGCGCTGGCAGTTCGCTGCGGCCGCGGGCTCGTGTGTGACCATGAGGAGGAGCGTGTTGTGCCCCTCGGCGATCGTGCGGAGAAGCGCGAAGAGCTTCGCGCCCGCTGCGCTGTCGAGGTTTCCCGTGGGCTCGTCCGCGAGGATCACGCCGGGCGAGAAGAAGAGCGCCCGCGCGATGGCGACGCGCTGCTGCTCGCCGCCCGAGAGGGCGTCGGGGCGGTGGTCGGCGCGCGCGCCCACGCCGAGCTCGTCGAGCAGTTCGCGCGCGCGCTTCTCCGCCGCGCGTCGATCCATGCGGTCGAGGAGCGCGGGCAGCATGACATTGTCGAGCGCGGTCATCGACGGCAGCAGGTTGAAGTGCTGGAAGACGATGCCGATCCTGCGGCGGCGATAGAGCGTGAGGTCCTTCTCGCCGAGCGAGTCGATGCGCACGCCCGCGACCTCGATGGAGCCCGCGGTCGGGCGGTCGAGGCCCGCGATCAGGTGCATGAGCGTGCTCTTGCCGCTTCCCGAGGCGCCCATGATCGCGTAGAAGCCGGCGCCTTCGATGGCGAGGTCGACTCCACGGAGCGCGTCGACAGTGCGCGCGCCGAGGTCATAGGACTTCGTCACGCCGCGGCAGAGGATGCTCGGCGTCTGTGCCTGCATGATTCGTCGGGGCCTCGAGGATAGGCGAGGGGAGTCGCACGCCGATTCGCACGCCGTCGAGACGCGCGCTGCGGCCGTGCTTCCGTCAGGCCGCGCTCAGTGGCCGTGCTTCCATCAGGCCGCTTTCAGTGGCCGTGCTTCCATCAGGCCGCTTTCAGTGGCCGTGCTTCCATCAGGCCGCTTTCAGTGGCCGTGCTTCCATCAGGCCGCTTTCAGTGGCCGTGCTTCCATCAGGCCGCTTTCAGTGGCCGT
>JBIKTI010000430.1:0-2835 GCA_044348205.1 Phycisphaerales bacterium
CCAGCGTCTGTCGATTCTGGCGGTCGGCGACGCGGTGTGCTTCGTGGTGCCGTGGGGACTCGGCTTCGGCCGTCTCGCCAACTGGGTGAACGGCGAGCTCTGGGGCCGGCCACTTCCCGAGGCAGCGCAAGCGAGTCCACCCTGGTGGGCCGTGAAGTACCCCGTCGAGCTCGAGGCGTTCGATCCGCTTCCACGCGCGCTCGACCCGCTGCGCGCGCTCGCGCCCGCGACCGACCGCACGAGCGACGCGCGTTTCGTCGACTGGATCGTCGCGACCGCATACGACCGCTCGCATGCTGCTCATGCCGAGGTCGTGCGGACCATCGAGCCCATCCTCACAGCGTACTACCCGAGCCAGTTCTTCCAGGCGGCCGCGGAGGGCCTTGCGCTCATCGCGCTGATGTCGCTCGTCTGGCTCGCGCCGCGCAAGGCGGGCGTCGTCTCGTCGATCTTCCTCGCGGGGTACGGCATCCTCCGATACACGACGGAGCATTTCCGCGAGCCCGATCCAGGCGTCGCGATGCTCGGCGGGCTGACGCTGCCGATGCTGCTCTCGCTCGCGATGCTCGTCGCGGGAGTCGTGCTCTTCGCGCTGTCGCGACGCTCGCGTCCGATCGGCGGGCTCGTGTGGAAGACCGACGCACACGGATGAGCGGGCAACTTCCCATCGAGCGGACCTGCATCGGCTGCGGCTATCCACGCTCGGGGCTCGAGCGCGGCGCGCGCTGTCCCGAGTGCGGCATGGAGGGCTTCGACGAGCACCATGTGGTGCAGGGAGTGCCCACAGCCGCTTCGCCCGCGATCCGCGGCGCGGTGATCGGAAACGCGTTCATCGCGGTCGTGGTCGTCATCTGGTTCGCGCAGAGGCTCATGTCGCTCACGACGATCAGGTGGACCGACCTCGCGTTTCTCTGCGTCTGCACCGCGATCCCCTTCGCAGCCATCGCGCTCCTCGTCGTCAGCATCGTGCGCGGTCGCCGCGTCGTCGAGGGCCTCTACGGCCCGACGAGCGTCTCGTCCTCGATGTGGGTCGTGCATCCGCGCGGCATCGCGGTCTGCACGGGCGCGCGCAGAGCCTGGTTTCCCGTCGAGGAGATCGAGCGCATCGAGTGCGTGGACTCGATCTTCGGACAGCTGTCGACGATCCGCATCGTGAGGAAGGGTTCGTCCGTGCGCCGTATGTTCGGCGCGCGCCCGGAACTCTTCCTGCGGGGGCCGAAGGACGCGCGACGCGCGGAATGGCGGGCGATCCGCACGATCCTCGGGCTCGCGTAGCACGATCCACGCACGCGCAGGCTACGCCGCGCCGCGGCGGTGCAGTCCCTCGACGACGAGGCCGTTCAGCGCCTCGCGCGCGATGCGCGGGCTCCAGCCGGTCTCCCGCGCGATCCGCATCACCTCGCCGTCGACCTCCTCGTCCCGCATGCCTTGCTCGCAGCCTGCGAGCTTGCGCGCGCCGAGATGGCGGCGCAGCGCGGAAAGGAAGTGGTCGCCGGGCACGCGCTCGCCGACATCGTCCTCGAGGACGACGCGCATGCGCTCCGCGTCGAACTCGGTCCACCCGTCGATGTCGCGCCGCAGGACCAGGCACTGTCCGATCGTGCGCGCCACATCGGGGATCGAGCCGAGCACGCGCGCGAGATGCTGCATCGACTCGGGGGCGATCACGATCTCTCTCGCGCGCATCGCGCGCACGACCGCACGCGCCATCGCGCGCGGCTCGCTCCGCAGCTCGAAGGTGTGCGTGAATCGGCGCATCGGAAGCGCGCCGATGTCGCGCACGCGGTGCGTCGTCGCGATGACCGTGAAGCGGTGAAGCGGCGCTGCGCGCTCCGCGCGCTGGTCGTCCATCCGCGCCGACTCGGAGATCACGCGGTCGAGGTCGCTCTCGGTCGGATCCCTCGTCTCCGGCCCGCGCCGTCCGCGGCGCGGCCTGCTCGCCGGCGCGACGCTCATTCCCATCGCGTGGCCGAGGTGGAAGTCGCTGTCCGCATCGAGCCGATCGATGTGGCGCACGAGGAGAACGCCGCCAGGCCCGATCGAGCTGAACATCGAGGAGAGCACCATCGGATCCCATCCGGTCGCCGCGTCGATCTCGAGGAACTCGGCGGGCGCATAGTCGCGTACGAGGGCCCGCGCGAGCAGCGTCGTGCCGCTGCCCTCGTCGCCCGAGATCAGGATGTTCTCGAGCGTGCGGTTCTCGCGCAGCGCGGTGCGAACCAGATGGTCGAGCGCCTGCGGAATGCGCGAGTCGCTCAGGAAGTGCGCGACGGTCGGCATGACGAAGAGTCCGTCGTCGCGCGCGCTCGCGCCAAGTCCATGAGGGTCGACGACCGCATCGGGCAACGCCTCGTCGGTCGTCTTCCTGTTCGCGCCGTTCTGCTCCTCCCCACCGCCACCGATCCCATCCGCGTCGTTCGCCATGCAGCCTCCTTGTCGTGTTGCCTGTCGTTCGCTCCCGCACGAAGTCACGCCGCGCGACCCGTGTTTCGCAACGCCCGCTCCGCATCACCTCGCCCATGCCTTCCGAGTCACGCGCAGCGCGCAGCACAACGCAGCGCGCATGCGCCTCTCGTCCATCCATCGCCAGAGTCCGATGTGTGTCGTCGGTTGCCCGAATCGGTCCGTCCTCGAACCGCACGCGTGTCGTGTCTCCCGCCTCGCTCGTATTCGTCGGGCGAGTTTAGGCAGCATCCCTGCCCGCAGGGGCGGCAACGCGGAGGCTTTCCCGATCGAACGCCGATCGGGCGGGAAGAGGGTCGCGAAAAACCACGCCGCCCGTCGGAGTCCACGGGGCCGTGCGGACTCGAACGGGCGAACGGGTGTCAAACTTCC
>JBIKTI010000431.1:0-2827 GCA_044348205.1 Phycisphaerales bacterium
GAGTTTGTGAAGCCAGACATGCATCAACAGGAGAATCGTCCCTTCCTGCGGCTCAGAGGAGCGAATCGGCCGAATGCGGCGAACTGCCGCCCGCCTGTGCCGCCCATGCAGTCCGTGCAGCCCGTGCTGCCCGTGCTGCCTGTGCGGTTGCAGGATGGCGGGGCGGGCGGCCTCGCATGGCGATTGCAGTTGCGACTGAGTCGCAATACCATTCGGCCACCCGTGTCCCAGACGCCCAACCCGATCCGCCTGCCCCTGAACCAGCTCCGCCGCGGCGACCGCGCCGTCATGGCGACTTCGGACCTCTCGGCCGAGGACCTCGCAGTGCTCGGCGCGATGGGTCTTGACGCCAACACGGCCTTCACCGTCTGCCGCGCAGGTCGGGGCGGCCCCTGCATCATCCAGCTCGACGCCACGCGCCTCGGCCTCGCGCCTGAACTCGCCGCGCGCATCCTGACGCGCCCGTGCTCGTGCGCCGACACGGAACACTGCGCCGCGGAAGGCGACGCCGCAGGCCGCGCGGCCGAGGCACCCGACCAGAGCGCCCCAAAGCGCTGAGCGCGCAGATTCCATCATGCCAGCCCCGACCGACCCAGACGACGCCATGCGCGCGCAAACCGAGCCCTCTCGCACATCGGCGCCGCCGGAGCGCGTGGCGATGGTCGGCAACCCGAATGTCGGCAAGACCTCGCTCTTCAACCGCCTGTGCGGCGTGCGCGCGAAGACAGCGAACTTCCCAGGCTCCACCGTTGAGGCGCGCGTTGGGTCATGCTCTGTCGGCGGCGCCGAACTCGAGCTCGTCGATCTTCCCGGCGTCTATGCGGTCGACCTCGAGCTGCCCGAGTCGAAGTTGTGCCGCGACTGCCTTGCCGGACGCCTGCAGGGGTGCATGCCAGACGCGATCCTCGTGGTGATCGATGCGACGAACCTCGCGCGCGGGCTGCGGCTCTTCCGTTCGGTTGCGAGCGCAGGCCGGCCGCTCGCGGTCGCGCTCACGATGACGGACCTCGCGCGCACGCGCGGCCTCTCGATCGACCCGGCGCGACTCGGCGCGCGGCTCGGCGTTCCGTGCGTGGCGGCGAACGGCCGCAGCGGCGTCGGACTCCCCGAGCTCGTCGCTGCGATGCGCGCGGCGCGCGAACCCGCACCGCAGATCCTCGCCGACGCGCTTCGCCCGAACTGGGTCGACGAGACGGCGACGGCGATCGTCGGCGGGCCGAACACGGTCGGCTCGGAGACGGACCGCTGGACGGACCGCCTCGACGCAGCGTTCACGCACCCGCTGCTTGGGTCGATCGTCTTCCTCGCCGCGATGGCGCTCGTCTTCTTCGCCATCTTCCGCCTCGCCGAGTGGCCGATGGAGGTGATCGAGGGCACCGCCGCCATGGTCGGCGGCTGGATCGAGGCGGCGATGCCAGCGGGCGCCGTGAGCGAGCTGCTCGTCGACGGCGTCGTGGGCGGCGTGGCGGGAACCGTGGTGTTCCTGCCGCAGATCTGCATCCTCTTCTTCCTGCTCGCCCTTCTCGAGGACACGGGCTACCTCGCGCGCGCTGCGTTCGTGATGGATCGCATCATGTGCCGCTTCGGCCTGCCTGGCCAGGCGTTCGTGCCGCTTCTCTCGAGCCACGCCTGTGCGCTTCCAGGAATCATGAGCGCGCGGCTCATCCCGGATCCGAAGGACAGGCTCGCCACCATCCTCGTGGCTCCGTTCGTCAGCTGCTCTGCGCGCGTCGGCGTCTATGTCCTCCTCGTGAGCATCCTCTTCCCGCAATCTGGCCTCCTCGCGGGGCTTGCCTTCGCGGGCTGCTACGCCCTCGGTGCGATCGCCGCGCTCCTGACCGCGCTGCTCTTCCGCCGCACGATCCTCAAGGGGAAGAGCCGCCCGATGGTGCTCGAGCTCCCGCCGTACCGCGTGCCGAGCCTCCGCGGTGCGTTCCTGACGACCTACGACCGCGCGATCGTCTTCCTGAAGAACGCAGGCTCTGTGATCCTCGCGATCTGCATCGTGATGTGGTGGATCTCTGCGTACCCGAAGGCCGCCACGCCCGAGGCGGCGCTCGCCCTCGAGGCGCGCGCGGAGGCGGTCGCTGCGCAGGTCGACGCTGCGCCCGACTCAGGCGCGGCGGAAGCGCTGGCGGCCGAGGCGGAGTCGCTCACTGCGGAGGCGGAGACGCTTTCCGCGCGTGCGCAGCAGCAGTTCTCATACGCGGGGCGCCTTGGCGAGACATTCGAGCCGCTCTTCGCGCCGCTGGGCCTCGACGAGCGGCTCACGGTCGCCGTCCTCACGAGTTTCCTCGCGCGCGAGGTCTTCCGCAGCACGATCACGGTGCTCGTCGGCAGCGGCGATTCCGACGACGACCTGCGCGTGGCGGAGGAGATCGCGCAGGCGAAGCGCGCGGACGGCACGCCGCTCTTCGACATGGCGACGAGCGCGGCGCTTCTCGTGTTCTTCGTGCTGGCCATGCAGTGCCTGCCGACGCTCGCCGTCACGCGGCGCGAGACGGGCTCGTGGAAGTGGCCCGCGCTCCAGTTCGCGTGGATGAGCGCTGTGGCGTATCTCGCGGCGTGGGTGACGCGCGTGGCCGTGATCGCGCTCGGAGGCGCGGCGTGAACGGCAACTTCCCTGCAGACGACTGGCAGTTCTGGGTGGTTACGGCGTGCGCTGCGGCTGCGGTCGTGTTCCTCACGCGCCCGATCTGGCGGCCGCTGCTCGGGCTGAGCCGCCGCAAGCAGGCGAACTGCCCAGGGTGCCCGAGCGGAGATGCAGCGTCGAAGCCGCCCGCGCCGAAGCATGTCGACCTCACGATCGGCGGCAAGCGCGTGCGTT
>JBIKTI010000432.1:0-2824 GCA_044348205.1 Phycisphaerales bacterium
TCGGGGCGAGCGCGAGGAAGAGAATCAGCGCGACGCCTGGAAGGAACACAGACACCGCGAACGGCCAAAGCGTGGCCTTGGACAGGGCCTCGGGCGGACGGTCTTGGTTTGGCTCAGGGCGCACAGGAACTCCACTTAACAGAATACATATTATCAGACCTTACGGGTCGGGAACCGAGAAGATGGGGAACGGTCTCGCGTCGCTGCGTCTTTGCGCCGTCCGCGGCGGGTTCGAGATCGGCGTTTCGCTGCCGCGCCGTTGAATGGTCAAGGTCGGCACGATGGCCATCCTGCAGGCGGCGCAGGCGGCACTACGATCGCGCCCCATGCCCAAGCGAACAGACCAGCGGCCCGCGTCGGGTGAACCGTTCGTCCGAACTGGAGCGGGCGCTGCAGGCGCGCGGGTCTCCGAGCGTGCGGCGCCGGCAGCGGACGCCGGCGCGGATGGCGGCGAGGTCGGGCGCGCCCCCGTCATCGCGGCATTTGTTCCACTTTGTGCAGTATTTCGACGATTCCTGAAGAGCAGGGACCTCAAGTACACCCAGGAGCGCGCGGATGTGCTCGACGCGATCATCGCGCGCGACGGCGCGTTTGAGGCAGAGGAACTGCTTCTCGACCTGAGGGCGCGCGGCCACGATGTCTCGAAGGCGACCGTCTACCGCACGATTCGTCTCCTCCTCGACGCGGGCATCATCACCCAGTCGCTCTTCGACGCCAAGCAGTCGCACTACGAGCTGATCTACGGCCGAGAGCCACGCGATTTCATGGTGTGCATGAAGACGGGCAGGCGCATCGAGTTCCGCAGCAACGAACTGACAGAGCTCCGCAACAGGATCTGCACAGAGCTCGGCTGGAAGCCTGTCGGACATCGATTCCAGATCTTCGCGATCGCGCCGTGACGGCAAGGCCGGGCATCGCGGGCACGGTTCAAGCGTCGTCGACTTCGGGCGTCTCTGGCCCGGCGATGCGATGGCGCATCAGGAGCCAGTCGCCGAGATCGGCCTTGCGGCAGCGATCGGAGCAGAAGGGGGCGAACTCGTCGCTCCCCCGCCTCTCGCCCGCCAGCTCGCGCCCGCACGATGGGCACACGGGCGCCGCCACCTGTGGCGCGCGCACCAGGAGAGCGAGCCCCTCCGCAAGCCTGCGGTTCCCTGCGTCGGAGAGACCCTGTGCCGAGATCGTGGCAACACGGCCAGGATCCGCGCCTTCCTCGAGCGGGTCCGCGTGCTCGAGCCGCACCCTGAGGTTCCGCTGTGGCAGGGCCTCCGCGATGCGCTCGGGCCACTCGATCGCCACGATCGACTCGGACGCGAGCGCCTCGTCGAGGCCGATCGACTCCGCGTCGCTTGCGAGCATGCGCCATGCATCGACATGAACGAGGGCGCGGTCGCCGGCGTGATCCATGCGCAGCGTGAAGGTCGGACTGGCGACCGCGCCCGCCTCCGCGCCGAGCCCGCGCGCGAGTCCGCGCACGAAGGTCGTCTTGCCAGCGCCAAGCTCGCCCGAGAGGAGCAGTGCGATCCCGTGCGGGTGCGCGCTCGTCGAGCGCAGGAGGTCGCCAAGGACCTCGCCGAGCTGTTCGGTCGAGTCCTGGTCGCGAAGGTGGAACGAGAGCGGAAGCATCGGCCGCGGGGCGTTCATGGCGCGGCTCCGTCATGCTCGAAGCCGTGTGCGCCTGCGTCGAACCACTCGATGCCATCGCGCACGCGCACGGCCGCCACGCCCTGCACGACCACTCCGATGTGCGCGACCGCGACGCCAGCGATCGTCGTGGGAACCTCAGCCCCGCCACGCACCGTGAACGCGAGTTCATAGTCCTCGCCCTGCCCGATGCCCACGCGAGGCGCGACGCCCTCCGAGATCGGGACACGCGCCAGGTCGATCTCCATGCCCACGCCCGAACGCGCCGCGATGTGCCCGAGGTCGCGGCCGAGGCCGTCGCTGACATCGATCATGGCGCCGAGCGCATCGCCGAGGATGTCGTCGAGCGCATGGGCGACTGCGATCCGCGGCGTGAAGTCGAGATGACGCCCGCCGCCGTCGGTGTTCCACGCGCCGCCGATCGCGCCCGTCACGAAGACAGAATCGCCCGCGCGCGCGTTCCCGCGGAGGGCGTATCGCGCGCCCGCGCGCCGCGGCACTGCGAGAATCGTGACGCTCGTCTCGATCGGTGCCCGCGGATCCGCGCTCGAGGTGCGCGCGATGTCGCCGCCGACGAGCGGTGCGCCCCACGCTGCGCCTGTCTCCCGCAGGCCCTCGTAGAGCCTCCACGCGCGTTCCTCGTCGATGCCGCGCGGAAGGACCGCGGTGGCCACGATCGCAACGGCGCGCGCGTTCGCCATCGCTGCGACATCGCTCAGGTTCCGCAGCACGGCCTTGCGTCCCAGGATGTACGGGTCGCATCCCCATGGCGCGTGCCGTCCCTCGATGACGCCATCCGCGGCGATGAGGATCTCGTTGCCTGGGCCGATCTCGACCACGGCCATGTCGTCCCCGGGTGGAACGGCGACGCACCGCGGCAGCAGGGTGTTCGCGGCAAAGACACGCGAGAGGAAATCGAACTCGCGCATGGGTTCGCCGCTCACCAGAGCACCCGCACGAGCACCTGCGTCGCTGCCAGCGCGTAGAGCCCCGCGACGAGATCGTCGATCAGGATGCCGAGTCCACCCTCGAGGCGCTGCCATCCGTGCGCGGGCGGCGGCTTGACGATGTCGAAGAGTCGGAACGAGAGGAACGCGATCGCACCTGTCGCGAGGATCTGCACGCTGTCGAGGCCCGCCCACGGCAGCCACATGAGCGCAAGCGATTGCCCGGCGATCTCGTC
>JBIKTI010000519.1:0-2817 GCA_044348205.1 Phycisphaerales bacterium
TTTTTTCGGTGGCGCTAAACCGAAGTTTGGACCCGCAATCCCTCGCTCATGACTTCCAACAAGGCGCTCCGTGCCGCCTTTATCGCTTCTGTTGTCGCTGCGGCGGCAGCTCAGCCATCGCCGGCTTCTGCCAATTTTGTACTCAATGGGGATTTTGAAAGCAGCACGACCATAGCTGGTCCGCCCGCCAACGGAATTGGACATATTGATAAGCTGGTAAATCTACCATCATGGACTAAAACCTGTCTCAATCAATGCGGCAACGGCCCTATCACCGAAGCCAACTCTCATGGCTATGCCTTCGTCGTTGACAACACAGCGGCAACCAGACCCGGTGGAGGCTTTGGAGCAATCTACAACAATATTACCACCCCTGAACAACTTTATTTCTGGGGTCCAAGTAACAGCACCAGCAACAGTAGCAATGGATTTGCTGGCAGCCCGAATGGGGGCAAATTTGTTGCCATTGATGGAGATTTTGGTCGAGCAAAGCTATCTCAGGTCATTTCCGGTCTGGACACGACGAAAACATACACGTTCAGTTTCGAGTACGCAGGCGCTCAGCAGGGATTGAATACAGTTGACTTCTCGGGGGACACCGCTCAGAAGTGGTTCGTAGATGGTATAACAGCTTCGCAAATCACGGTGGGTCCTTGGACTAATTCTTCAAGAGGTTTTACCTCGTGGCGGACCTACAGCACCACCTTTACCCCCCAGGCCTCCAGCATTAACCTTGCTTTCACCCCTTGGGGCAACGTTGTTGGCGGTGGTGAGCCGTCCGGCATCGACAGCTTGCCGCCCTTCCTGCTTCTGGATAATGTCCAGATCCTCGAGTCCACTCCCCCCGGGCCCCCTACCCCTCCCCCTCCCGGTCCCGGAACGAATGTTCCAGGCCCCTTGTCGCTCCTGGGAGTCGGCGCAGCCGGCACCATGGCTCGCCGTCTGCGTCGACGTCTGAAAATGGCAGGCTGAGTCAGGGGGTGGCCATTGGGGCCCATTGAAGACCTTTTTCAGCCTGCTCGGATCGCTATCCTGAGCAGGCTGATTTTTCATCCTTCAGCGCTCACCCACGAAATTCATCAGCCCTGCGATGAAGCCTGATCTCTTGCCACTGACTAGCGAGCTGCTGCAGGCTCTGCAGGCCCTGTTCTTTTTGGCGATAATATTTATTCCGCTTGAGATGGCTTTTGCATTGCGAGTGGAGTCGACCACCCTGCGCAAAAATGTTCATCAGGATCTGGGCTTCTATGTTGTCAACGCCATTGTGCCGTCCCTGATCCTGGCCGGGCTCCTGAGTGTGCTTGTGGCTGTGGTACGTCCGATTTATGCGACCGGAGTCTTTCATTGGCTTGCTTCACTGCCCCTGTTGCTCCGTTTCGCCCTGGCGGTGGTCATCGGTGATGTCGGAGCCTACTGGGGGCATCGCTGGAGCCATGAAATTCCTTTTCTCTGGCGCTTCCATCGCATCCATCATCAAGCGGAAACCATCGACTGGCTGGTGACAAGCCGCGCTCACCCAGTTGATATGGTGTTCGTGAGATTCTGCGGTATTGCCCTCATCTATTTTTGCGGTTTGGCCCAGGGATCTTTGGGTCAAGGTACGGTGCTGATGAGTTCCTACCTGGTCATTGGTGGCCTCTGGGCATACTTTGTGCACGCCAATATCAATTGGCGATTTGGAGCTGTGGAGAGGTGGTTGGCAAGCCCCGCCTTTCATCACTGGCATCACAGCAATGAATCCCGTGTTTCGATTGATAAAAATTATGCGGCTATCTTCCCCTGGATTGATCGCGTTTTCGGAACGTTCCACCTTCCCAGCCGCCGCTGGCCAGCAAGCTATGGTGAACTTCCGCCTCCCCAAACTGCGGAATCCGAGCCTTCCATTCCCGTGGCTTCGCTCCCCTGAGGGCCCCGCCTTCTACGATCAAGGAGTGCCAAGTCTCTCTGGCATGAACTGCTATCAACACCGCGAATAGTTGAATCTCTCTTCGCTCACGACACTCACCCTCGCCCGCGCTGATTGGTTGTGGTGGGTTTCCCTGCTCCTGCAGGTGATGGCGATCCCAGGAACCCTGTTGCCCGTCCTTCCGGGTCTGGCCCTCTTGCCTCTGGGCACGCTGATCTGGGTTTGGGTGGTGGGCTGGGGTACCGGCTGGCCCACCCTGGCCCTGGCCCTGTTGATTTTTTTCCTCGGCTGGATTGCCGACGCCCTGGGCCTGGTGCTGGGCGCCGCCCGCCTGCAGGCCACCCGCTGGGCCTACATCGGCTCCGGCCTCGGGCTGGTCGTCGGCCTGTTCGGGCTGCTGCCGGCGCTGCCGGTGGGCGGGCCGCTGGTGGGCGCCCTGGTGGGACCCCTGCTGGGCGCCAGCCTGGGCGAGCTGCTCACCGCCCCCACCGCCCTCGGGCCCCTGGGCCTGCTGCGCTTGCGTCGCTCGCTGCTGGTGGGCCTGGCGGTGGTGACCGGCATGCTCGTCAGCCGCCTGGCCCAGGCGGTGCTGGCCCTGGTGGGGGTGATCGGTTTCGTGCTGCTCAGCACCCGCTGACCGGTTGACATCAGCCCGGCAAGGCCGGCCCCTCGGCTGCGAACAACTGCCGGTAGGCGGCCGTTGACACGCAGAAGATCACTGGCACGGCCACGAACAGGCCCAGCACCAGGGCCAGGAGCCCCGCCAGAAACAACACCGTTTCCAGCGCCACCAGCCCCAGGGTTGGCCACCACTGCCGATCCACCACCCTCTGCCCCTCGCGCAGCGTCTGCCAGGCGCCGCTGCCCCGCAGCGAGGCCAGCTGCACCAGGAAATGCTGGTTCACCTGGGC
>JBIKTI010000433.1:0-2815 GCA_044348205.1 Phycisphaerales bacterium
CGATCGGCCCTGCGACGCGCGTGTTCGGCGTCGTCGGCTGGCCCGTCGGCCACTCGCGGTCGCCCGCGTTCCACAACGCGCGCTTCGCCGAGCACGGCTACGACGGCGTGTATCTCCCGTTGCCCGTTCCGGGCGAGTGGGAGCACTTCAAGGCCTCGATCGGCGCGCTCGTCGACCACGAGCGGCTCGACTTCGCGGGCGCGAGCGTGACGATCCCGCACAAGGAACATCTGGTCAGGTTCGTCCGCGAGCGCGGCGGCGAGGTCGACGCGGTGGCAGCGTGGCTCGGCGCCGCGAACACGCTCGTCGTCCATCCGCATGGGACGCCCGACGCGCGGCGTCTCGTCGCCACGAACACCGACATGCCCGCCGCGGTCGATGTGCTCGCAGCGGCGCTCGCGACGCGCGGCCGCGCGCTCAAGGGTTCGCGCGTCGCCGTGATCGGCGCGGGCGGCGTCGCGCGCGCCGTCGCGGGAGGCCTCGCGCTCGCGGGCGCGACGGTCGTGGTCTTCAACCGAGAGCAGGCGCGCGCAGAGGCGCTCGCCGAGCGGCTCACGGGCCGCGAGGTCGTGCTCGCCGACGGAAGCGCGCATCGCACCAAGGTTGTCGCGGGCGCGGCGGGAACGGCCGACCCGCGCGGCGAGGACGCGCTCGCCTGCGGGTGCTTCCATGCGTTCGTCAACTGCACGCCGGTCGGCATGACGGGCGGGCCCGATCCCACGGGCTCGCCGCTTCCGGACGAAGTCCACCTCGACGACTCGATCGTGGTGATGGACACCGTCTACGCGCCGAAGGAGACTCCCCTGCTCCGCGAGGCGCGCGCGCGCGGCGCGGTCACGGTCGACGGCGAGGCGATGTTCCTGAAGCAGGCCGAGCTTCAGAGCGCGCTGTTCCTCGCGCGCTGGTGAACGCGGTACCATCGCGCCATGACCGACGAGGGCGATGCATCCACTGGCGGCGCGATGAACGATGCGGTTCTCGAGGCGTGCCAGTACCTCCGCACGCATCTCACGGGGCTCATCGGTTTCGACGGCGAGTTCGTGCCGATCAAGCTCGTGGTCGCGCCCGACGGCGCGCTTGTCGCGCCTGTGATGGTCGCCATGCTGCGTTCCTTCGACACGGCGCTCTTCCTTCCCGACGAGGGCGAGGACGCGATGCACATGCAGGTCACGCTCGAGGAGATCCAGGACCGCGGCGAGCACGCCGCGCTCTGCGACCGATGGCGGATCTACCACGGCGAGCCCGACGATGTGCGCTGGGCGCGCATCTCGATCGACGCCGCGAAGTTCCGCGGGCTCATGTTCGACGGGCTCGCGCTCATGCGGCCGAACACGCTCGCGGACATCGAGTCGAAGATCTGCCGCCGCGTGAACGCGGAGATGCGAGAGGCGCTCAAGGCGGCCGTCGCTTCGGTGGTTGGCCTCGAGGTCGAGGACCCCCGCCTCGTCGGCGTCGACCCGCTCGGCTTCGATGTGCGCGGGCGATTCGATGTCGTCAGGCTGCCCGCCGATCCGCCGATCTCGGGCGGCGATGACGCGGTCGATGCGCTCGAGGAGCTCGCAGCCACCGCAGAGGAAGGCGACGCAGAGAGCGACGCAGCCGAACAGGGCTGAGAACACCGCCTTTCCGCAGCAGAATCCGTGCGCGACGGCGCCTCCGCGGGATTGCCCGCGGCCCCGCGGATCTTCTACGATGGCGCCATCGCTTCTCCAGCCACACCTCGCGAGGTCCCACGATGAGCAAGAACGAAGGTGATCCGAAGTTCGCAGGCAGCCTGAACCACGCGATGATCGACGGCCCCGAGGGCCGCGCCGCGCAGGAGTACGCGAACCACTTCGGCGAGCCCGGCTACGCCGACATCACGAAGGTCTACATCCGCCAGCGGTACGACGGCTACACCGCAGAGAACCAGGAGAGCTGGCGCACGCTCTACGACCGCCAGATGGCGTACCTCCCCGAGCACGCGTCGCAGGTCTACCTGCGCGGCGCGCGCGCGATCAACCTCGTGCGCGACTACATCCCGTACCTCGAGGGGCCGAAGAGCGTGAACACCTTCCTCGCGCCGCTGACGGGCTGGCAGAGCCGCGCGGTGCCTGGCTATCTGCCCGCGAAGGCGTTCTTCGCGTGCCTCGCGCGCCGCGAGTTCCCGACGACCGTCGTGATCCGCCCGAAGGAGTCGCTCGACTACCTGCCCGAGCCCGACATCTTCCACGACATCTTCGGCCATGTGCCGCTGCACGCCGATCCGATCTTCGCCGACTTCCTGCAGACCTACGGCAAGGCCGCGCTCCTGACCGACGACCCGTACCACACCGAGCGCCTCGCGCGGCTTTTCTGGTTCACGGTCGAATTCGGCCTGATCCGCGAAGATGGCGAAGTCAAGCTCTACGGCTCTGGCCTCATCTCGAGCCCGGGCGAATCGAAGCACGCGCTGACGAGCCCAGAGGTCGATCGCCGCCCGTTCGACCTCGACCGCGTGTGCGACACGAGCTTCGAGATCGACCACTACCAGCCGATCCTCTATGTGCTCGAGAGCTTTGAGCAGCTGCGCGACGCGATGAACCAGTACGCGGAGCGGTTGATCGCGAAGGCCGAGAAGCAGGCCGCGGGCGTCTGACGCGCGCGGCCGCAGTCGGGGGGCCGCGACCGTCTACACTGCGCGGCCTATGGCCAAGAAGAAGTCTCCCGCGAAGTCCCCCGCGAAGTCCCCCGCCGCCGCGCTGCTCGGCATCGAGCTCGCAGAGTACGCGACGCGTCGTGAACATGTGCTGAAGACCCTGAAGGACTCTGTCGCGGTCGTCTTCGCGGGCGACAT
>JBIKTI010000434.1:0-2807 GCA_044348205.1 Phycisphaerales bacterium
ATGGCAGCGGCGGAAAGTTCGAATCCCCTTGGGGTCACTGAACGACGCGCCCGCGGCTTTCGCCGCGGGCGCTGTCGTTCAGTGACTGGTGTCTCGAGCGCAGCGGGGCACAGGTTTCGTGCCTGCGTGGCGCTTTGCCCGCCGCGCTCGGCGCTGCGGAGGACAGCATCCACTCCAACGGAGGCCAAAGTCATCAGTGCCCGTCAGTCGGAGTCTGCGGGCACCCCACCCTGGGCACCCGAGGTCTCGAAACTGCGCCTTGCGGAACAGATTCCCGATCAAACTGTCGCAAGTCGCGTCCAAAATGCTTGCCCTGCCCTCAAACAGGGATTAGTCTCCGCGCGAGAGGGAAAGTGTCGCGATCTGGCGCCGTGCCGGGTTGCGTGAGCGAGAAAGGGGCGAGCGCGCTGGAAACGCGCTCACACGCACATTCTGAGAGTTCGATCACGACCGACGACCCTCGTCAGGCTGGCCGCCTGATTTGGATCTTGGGGCATGCCCCTCGATCCTGAGCGTTCGCTGGCTCGGCGCTTCCGCGATGCGGGGGCGGTTGTTCTCCATCGGAATGCTGTCAAGGACTGCGTCACTCATCGGAAGTTGCATCGTCGGTTGTTCCTCGCTCGAGCCGAGAGGTCTTGAAGCGGAAGCCGACGCGGCAGTGCTCCGTGAGCCGTGGTCGGGGAGCGAGCGAACATGGAACGACCAGTCGTCCTGTGCTTTCTGGACTACTACCTCCCGGGCTTCCGCGCAGGCGGCCCGACGAGGACGATCGCGAATCTCGTGGACACCCTTGGTGACGAGATCGACTTCCGCATCGTGACGCGCGACCGCGATTGCGGCGACGACAAGCCGTACGAGGGCGTTCGAATCGACGGCTGGAACACGGTGGGCAAGGCGAAGGTGTTCTACGCGAGCCCCGCGACCTTGTCGATGCGTGGCCTTGGAAGGGTCATTCGCGAGACTCCGCACGACGCCGTGTACCTGAACAGCTTCATGAGCCCGCGCATGACCAGCCTTCCGCTGATGCTGCGTCGCCTCAAGCAGGTTCCCAATCGTCCATGGATCATCGCGCCGCGTGGCGAGCTCGCGCTGAGCGCGCTCGTCCAGAAGGCAGCGAAGAAGCGGGCATACCTCGCCGCCGCGAAGATGGCGGGCTTGTACGAAGGGCTCGTCTGGCAGGCCTCCGCGCCGCACGAGGCTGCGGACATCCGCCGCGTGATGGGCGCGTGCGCCACGAATGTCGTGGTGGCCCCAGACCTGCCCCGCCCCGTTCGCGACACGCCGTTCGACCAGGCCGAGGTCTCTTCGAACGCGGACCGCCCGCTCAAGCTGGTGTTCCTCGGCCGCATCGCCCCCGTCAAGAACCTGGACTTCCTTCTCGAGGTCCTCGCCACCGTCCGACGCGATGTTGAGCTGACCATCTACGGGCTTCGCGATGTGCCGGAGTACTGGGCGCGATGCGAGTCGCTGATCGGTGCGCTCCCCGCCCATGTCCGCGCGTCGTACGCGGGCGGCGTCGCGCCTGAGAGCGTCCTCGATGCGTTCGCTGGTCACGATCTGTTCGTCTTCCCGACTCGCGGCGAGAACTTCGGCCATGTGGTGCTCGAGTCGCTCTCGGCCGGCACGCCGGTTCTCCTCAGCGACCAGACGCCTTGGCGCGAAGATGGAAGCGGTGCCCTCGAGGTCCTTCCGCTCGGGAGCGCAGCGCTCTGGCGCGACGCCATTGAGCGCTGGTCGACGCTTGATGGCGAGGAACTTCAGGCGCATCGCGACGATGCGAGCGAGTTCGCGCGCGACTACATCGAGAATCGCGCGGGCACCGGGGAGAGCCGCCGGCTCTTCTACGACGCGATCGGAGTGCCTGTCGAGACGGTCCCGACCGCTCCTCTGCGGCTTCGTCCTGCAAAGGGGCTCCCCGCTCGCGTCGCTGCGGCGCTTCAGCGGATTCCCGCGCCAGAGGCGCAGCCCGAGCTGGCGCTGGCGACCGCTCCGCGCAGCGTCGCGTGACGCCCCGGGCCAAACCGCCCGGCTTCCGCTTGAACAAGTCCAGCCTTGAACGCGGGCGGGTCCTCGGACCCGCCCGCTTTGCATTGTGCGGCTGCGCCGAGGGCGCTCTGGGTCATCGGGCTGAGTCGGTTCGGGCAGGCGTCGCGGCCGCTTCGTGGCGGTTCTCGGCTGTCGCTACTCGAAAGTCCCACAAGGTCTACCTGCGCAGGGCGCTGGTGAACCTTGTCTTTGGGTGCAGTGGTCGCGATCCGACGGCCTCGCCTCGACTTCTCGCTGTGGCTGCGATCGGCCGCGCGTCAGGGCGACCCCTCCGCGTGTCCGAACTTTGCTCGCACACGCGGCTGAATCGGTCGATACTGCGCCCGTGACCGCGCTCCGCATCCCGATCGACATTCCGAATGCGCCGACGAGTCTTGTCGTCGAACGGGGCGCCGTGTCGCGGCTCGGCGAAGTGCTTGCGCGCGAGGGCGTGCCCGTCGCGGCTCGCGCGGTCGTCCTCGCGGTCGACGAGGCGATTCATGCCTCGTGCGGCGCGCTCGCAGAGCGCGCGATCGCGGCAGCGGGCGGGCGCGTCACCGTCGTGGTGCTCGAGGCCGATGAGCGCGAGAAGTCGATGCGCGCGGTCGAGCGCGTCTGGTCGGCTGCGCTCTCTGGCGGCGCAGGCCGCGACGCGCTTGTCGTCGCCCTCGGCGGCGGCCTCGTCGGCGATCTCGCGGGCTTCGCAGCCGCGACCTATCTGCGCGGGGTCGACCTCGTGCAGGTGCCGACCACGCTCCTCGCCATGGTAGACGCCTCGATCG
>JBIKTI010000435.1:0-2804 GCA_044348205.1 Phycisphaerales bacterium
TCGCCCGCGCAGGCGGCGGCGTCTTCGTGTCGAACCCAGCAGGCGAGTGCGCGGTGAACGGCTGCTTCGACCTCGTGGGCGCGGGCGGGCCGCTGGGCGCAAAGGGCTTCCTCGAGTTCCGCTTCAACAACTACACCTGCACGCCCGCCTTCTACAGCGGGCTCTTCGCGGTGCTTGACCTCGACTTCACGGGCACCACGCGCACGCGCGCGGAGTTCATCGCCCTCGTCAACGCGGACGCAGCGGCCACGGGCGTGACAGCGATGACGGCCGCCGAGGCTGCGAACATCCAAGGCGGGCTCTTCTCGGATTGGCTGCCCGCCTCGCTCGCGCAGTCGGTCGTCTTCCAGTGGACACCGCCGACCGCACCGACCGGACCCGGGCTCTCCCAAGCCTTCCGCTTCGCATGGGATCTCAGCGATCAGGCCGAGTTCGGCGGCTCGATCGGCGTTGGCGGTGCCTTCGCGGTTCCCGCGCCAGCGGCCGTTGCCGCCGCGCTGCTCGCGCTTGCTGGAATGCGGGCGCGGCGACGACGCGCGTGACCCCATGCGCGACCCCACGCGAGGCAGCGCTGCCGTACGCTGCGCGCCGCGCGTGCCCGAGTCGCCGTCCGTGCTCCACCGTCCGTCTCGACCGATCCATGTCGTCGGTTGCGGGGCCATCGTGCGCGACGCCCACCTTCCCGCCTACGCCCTCGACAGCCTGCGCGTCGTCGGATTCCATGACCTCGATGAAGCGCGCTCAAGCGCGCTGGCGTCGACCATCCGTGGCGCGACGGCCTTTCCGAGCCTCGAGTCGCTCATAGACGCATGCTCCAAAGTCGACGGCGTCTATGACCTCGCGCTGCCGCCGCAAGCGATGCGCGAGGCGATCGAGGCGATTCCACAGGGTTCGACCGTCGTCTTGCAGAAGCCGTTCGGGCGCGATCTCGCCGAGGCGACGGCACTCCTCGCAGCGATCGAGCGCCGTGGGATCCGCGGCTGCGTGAATCTCCAGCTGCGCCACGCGCCAGTGGTGACGGCGCTGCGGCGACTGCTTGACTCGGGCACGCTTGGCGAGGCGATCGACCTCGAGCTGCGCGTCGTGTGCAACATGCCGTGGGCGAACTGGCCGTTCCTCGAGACGCTCCCGCGCATGGAGATCCTCATGCACTCGATCCACTACCTCGACCTCTGCCGCGCGATGTTCGGCGAGCCTGAGCGCGTGTGGTCGGCTGCCTTCGGGCATCCAGGGTCACCGCAGCTCGCAGACGCGCGTTCGACGACGATCCTCTCGTTCGCAGGCGGTCGTCGTGCGGTGGTCACCACCTACCACCACCACGCGGCGCCCCCGCGCCACGAGGCGTCGCACCTGCGGGTCGAGTGCACGCATGGCACGGCGGTCGGGCGGCTCGGGGTGAATCTCAACTATCCGATCGGAGTGTCCGACACGCTTGAGTGGTCGACCGATGGCGGTCCATGGCAACAGGTCGCGCTCGAAGGCAACTGGTTTCCGCATGCGTTCCGCGGCCCGATGCGCGACGCGCAGCGCGCGGCGGCCGACGCTGCGTTCGTGCCGTCGACTTCGTTCCGCGACGCGTGGCGCACCATGGCGCTCGTCGAGACCTGCTACAGCTCGGCCGCGCGCGGCGAGATGATGCCAGAGGAGCCTGCACCAGCATGACCGCGTATTCGCCCACCATCACGCGCGCCGAGATCGTCGACCTGCGCTTCCCGACCTCGGAGGAGCACCACGGCTCGGACGCCGTGCATGTCGACCCCGACTATTCCGCGGCGTATGTCATCCTCCACACCGATGGCGCGCACGCGGGCCACGGGCTCACCTTCACGATCGGGCGCGGCAACGAGATCGTCTGCCAGGCGATTCGCTCGCTGTCGCCGCTCGTCGTCGGGCGCACGGTCGCAGACATCGCGCGAGACCGCCGCGGGTTCTGGCGTGCGCTCGCGCAGGACTCGCAGTTCCGCTGGCTTGGCCCCGAGAAGGGCGTGATGGCGCTTGCGCTCGCGGCAATCGTGAACGCTGTGTGGGACCTCGAGGCGCGCGTTGCGGGGAAGCCGCTGTGGCGGCTGCTTGCCGACATGCCCGCAGAGGAACTCGTCGCGGCGATCGACTTCCACGGGATCCGCGACGCGGTCGACGAGGAGGCGTGCCTCGCGATGGTGCGCGCAAACGACGCGACGCGCACCGAGCGGATCGCGCGCGTCGAGCGAGAGGGATTCCCCGCGTATACGACGAGTTGCGGCTGGATCGGCTATTCGGACGACACCGTGCGTGCGCGCTGCCGGGAGGCCATCCGCGACGGCTTCACGCACTTCAAGATGAAGATCGGCCAGTCGATCGACGACGATGTGCGTCGCGCGCGCATCATCCGCGAGGAGATCGGGCCCGAGCGCGTGCTGATGGTCGATGCGAACCAGCGCTTCGATGTGCGGCAGGCGATTGATTGGATCAAGCCGCTCGCGCCGTTCGGCATCTGGTGGTTCGAGGAGCCCGTCTCGCCCGACGATGTGCTCGGCCACGCCGAGATCGCGCGCGCGATCCAGCCGATCAAGGTCGCCACGGGCGAACAGTGCCAGAACCGCGTGATGTTCAAGCAGTTCCTCGCCTCGGGCGGCATGCAGATCTGCCAGCTCGATTCGTGCCGCGTCGGCGGCGTGAACGACAACCTCGCGATCATGGCGCTCGCGCGGCGCTACGGCGTGCCCGTGTGTCCGCACGCGGGCGGCGTCGGGCTCTGCGAGTTCGTCGCGCATCTCATCATGGTCGACTACATCCGCTTCAACCCGACGCAGGACGGGCGCGTC
>JBIKTI010000543.1:0-2801 GCA_044348205.1 Phycisphaerales bacterium
AAATACTGACGAATTACCAATAAGCATACTCTAGGATACACTCTTAATAATATCTACCGACCTTGAGCCGATATTACCCATCCGATAGGTCAGAACTTGTTTCATGTGTTGCGTGTTCGGTTAATCTGATTCTTGACTACTATGGTGACACTGATTTGGGCCAACGCTAGAAAAAAATCTAATCTGCTCTGCGATGCGCATGTTCTCTTCTGGATTTCTGCTTGATGTCAAGATCTATACTTTCGCGAAAAACAGCTATAATCAATCTCTGGCTAGTTGAGCTTAGAAGTCTCTCGAAACCATTGATGCTGTTATCGCTGTGTGTGCAGTGCTTTCCAGCCTGAAGACCCATAGATCCGCTGTCTTTTTGTGATTAGTCTGCTGCACTGCCCGCTCACTTTCTTCCTTAAACTAAGACTTGCAGCATTCCTGGATTGATCAGCGATTTAGTCCGACTAGTTTGATCTGTGTATTGTAGACTGCAAAGAGTTTCTGCGAACTTTCGTTCCAAAATCAGTATTTACGTGTTGAATAGTTTTTTTGTTTCGTCTTAGTTGCTATTCTTGTATTCAGACTGATTTTCTGATAGTACTTGCGATGAAGTCTCTGCAACCCTTTGATGTTGCTCCGAACGCCTGTTTGCTGACTGCACGCCTTATCCTTCAAGAATAAAATCCTGATCCTGGGAAATAGTGTGTTATTATTTTTCTAGCATTTATTTTCTTTGGATCTAGAGATCTATTCTGGTTATAATCAAAAGTTGAACGCAGATCACTAGAAGCACAATGTGGTGGAAAGATCCTACGCATGTGCCAAGATGAAGTACTACCTAAATTTGACTTAGGTTTGGCTGTCAAAAGGTTTATAAATCATGATTTCAATGTCATTTCTCGTGATGTGTGTAGAGAATATCCTGTAATCTTTTTGTCCCTTTGTTATCCCTGTTTGTTCTTGGGTCTATGCCAGGATGAGTTAGATATTTTAGCGAGGGTGTCTTTACTGTTCGGCGTTCTTAATTGGCTGATCCAGTGGGTTTATGTATAACCATTTGATAAAGCTGCTTTCCTGCGGTTCGATGCCTCAATACATGTTGGGATTGTCGTTTTCCTTTCAGAAGACCCTATTTTGATCCTTCAAGATGGTTTAAGCCCTTTATCTTCTTGCCTTGCCTTTTATTCCGAGATGTTTCTTCTTGTTTATGATTCTGCTGTCTCATCCCACTGGAAACACCTTCTTTCGTGCTGCCGCTCGTGCTTTTTATTCAGCTGGAATGCTTCGTGAGATGCACAGTTCCATTTGCTGGGATCAAAGATCATTAATTTCGCAATTCTTACCCCAGCAAATTGCTCGTCAGCTCACTAGACGTTCGTTCGCTGATGTTCCACTTCACCTTCAGTATAGTCATCCCTTCAACGAGATTTTTCGTCTTGTTAGTTCTGAGTTACATTTGTCTTGGCTTACTCGCCATGAAGTAGGACTTTTCTCAGTTGATGCCGTGTATCGGAGTTTTGATCAACAAATTGCTGGTAGATTGTCGTCTCTAGACGGAGTCAGAGCTGTCTATTGCTATGAAGATTGTGCTTTGTCTACATTTAAAGTTGCAAGTACTCTTGGTTGCCGCCGTATTTATGACCTTCCCATAGGTTACTGGCGTTCAGCCCAAAAAATTTATTCAGAGGAGAGGGAACTCAAGCCAGACTGGTCATGCACCCTTACTGGTCTCACTGATAGTCCAGTCAAGTTAGCTCGCAAGGATGAGGAGCTTCAGCTCGCAGACCTCGTTATAGTGCCGAGCCATTTCGTGCATTCCACTTTGCTTTCTCATCATGCCATTCTGCCTCCTATCGTAGTCATACCTTTTGGTTCCCCACCTCCTCGCTGTGACATCCCCCAGCGCAGGCCTGCCGGCCCTTTGCGGGTCTTATACGTCGGTTCTCTTGGTCAACGAAAGGGCCTCTCCTACGCTTTGGATGCTGTTGAGATGTTAGGTAGCCAAGTTTCATTAACGCTTATTGGACGAATTACTTCTCGAGAATGCCGACCGTTAATGACTGCTATTGATCGTCATCGCTGGATAGAAACTCTTCCACATCACCTCATTCTTGAACAGATGCGTGAGCATGATGTTTTGCTGTTGCCATCCTTATTTGAAGGGTACGCTTTGGTAATAAGTGAGGCTTTGTCACAGGGGTTGCCTGTTATCACGACCTCCAACTCAGGAGGATCAACGGTTATTCGCAATGGCTTAGAAGGTTTCATTGTGCCTATTCGTGATAGTAAGTCAATTGCTGTTCGTTTACAGCAGCTTGTCGATAATCCGGATCTTCATGCTACAATGAGATTATGCTGCATGAATCGTGCTCAAGAGCTCAGTTGGGTTGGCTACGAGCAAGGACTTGTTTCCAATATATCTACAATCATCTAAATCACTTGATGTTGTCATGACCTTAGCACGTCTGAATCGATTGCGTCAACTGTTATGGCTCTATTTTTGGTTGTTAATCTTTGAAGGTGCTCTCCGTCGATGGTTCTTGCCAGCCTTTTCGGATCCATTATTATTAATTCGAGACCCGATTGCCTTGTTGGCTTTGTTTTGGGCTTGGCCTTTGTTGTATCGACGTCCATGGCGAGCTTGGCTGATAGTATTATTATTTATTGGACCTATTTCATTGATCTTGGCAATCACAGTTGGTCATGGTGATATCCTGACTGCTCTTTATGGTTCTCGTGTACTTCTTTTGCAACTTCCTCTGATCTTTGTTTTTGCAACTGTATTTAACCGCGACGACGTTATCCGAATT
>JBIKTI010000436.1:0-2800 GCA_044348205.1 Phycisphaerales bacterium
GCGCCGATCAAGCTCCACGCGATCGAATCCGCCCGCCGCGGAGATGCGCGCGTACACCTCCTCGAGCAGCGCGTCGAACTTGGCCTGGCGCTCGAGGATGCGTGAACTCCGTTCCCCTGCAGAGAGTTCGAGCCAGGACGAGAGCCCGAGCTCGCGCACGAGCTCGCGCCGCGCCATCTCTGTGGCCCAACGCCCCGCGATCGCGTCGTAGCGCAGCAGCACATCCCAGCTCGCGCGGTCAGCCGCGAGCACTTCGCCGCGTCTGTCGAGGATGCTGCCGCGCGTCGTCGGCACCAGCCGCGTCGTGACGAGAAACCGCTCCACGGCCGCGCGGTGCGTCTCGTGGTCGACCAGCGTGAGACGCCCGAGCTGCAGCGCAAGCACGGTCGACACAGCGAGGAAACCGATGGACAGGACGGCCACGCGCCGCTCGAAGCGACCGAAGGTCGCGCCAAGCGCGGCGCCGAGGCCCGCCATCCAGTGTCCGCGTCCCGAGGGCATGGAGAGAGGGTACGCGAGGAGGCGCGGTGCGTGGCGGCGCCGTCAGCGCATCTTGATGGACGCGAGCGCGATGGCGCAGAGGATCGCCGTGATGATCCAGAATCGGACGACCACTTGATTCTCGCTCCAGCCCTTCAAGTGGAAGTGATGATGGATCGGCGCGCAGCGGAAGATGCGCTTGCCGCCCGTCGACTTGAAGTACGCCACCTGCAGCACGGTGCTTCCGAGCTCGATGTAGAAGATCCCCGCGATCAGGGGGAGCAGGGCCTCCTGCCGGATGGCGACCGCGACGAACGCCAGAAGACCGCCGAGCGCGAGCGACCCTGTATCGCCCATGAAGACGCGAGCGGGGTTGCAGTTGAACCAGAGGAACCCAAGGCAAGCCCCGCCCATCGCGCCCGTCAGGACCATCAATTCACGCGCGCCGGGCACATGGGGCACGAGGAGGTGCTGCGCGACGGCCTGGTTGCTGGCGATCCAGCAGAGCACCATGAGGACGAAGCTGACGATCGCCATCGTGCCCGCCGCGAGCCCGTCCATGCCGTCTGCGATGTTCACGGCGTTCGAGGTGCCCGCGATCGCAAGCCCTCCGATCGCTGCGTAGGCGAAGATGCCGAGCACGAAGACGCCGGGGTTGAGCACAGCCCCCGCGATGTCGCCCGAGCGCACTGGCTCATAGGTCCGCTGGAACGGAAGGTTGAGGCTCACAGCGGCGGGGTTCGCCTGGGGGTCCGCGGCGTGGAAGAGAAACAGGCTGACGAGGATGGCGCAGCCCATCTGGAAGAGGAACTTCTCCCAGGCGAAGAGCCCCTCGCGCGTTCCCGCTGCGCGGCGCGCGGCCGTCAGCTTCAGCCAGTCATCGAACGCGCCGACGCCTGCCAGCCACACAAGAACGAGCACCGCGAGATGAACATACCGCGAGTGGACGAAGTCGGAGAACAGGAAGAGCGACGCGAGGATCGATCCGACGATCAGGAGGCCGCCCATCGTGGGCGTGTCCTTCTTCGGCTGGTTCAGCGCGTTCAGCTCCGAGTTGTAGAACTCCGGGTTGTCGCCGACCTTCAGCTGGCGAAGCCGCGCGATCGTGCGAGGCCCAAGCAGGATCACCACGAGGAACGCGAACAGCCCTGCGGCAAGCGCCCGGAACTCAAGCTGCGTGAAGACCTGGATGACGCTGTACAGCCCCATCGCATCCAGCCAGTCTTGGAATCGCGTCGTCAGGATGTAGAGCATGCGAGAGTGGCCTGTATCGGGATTCGCGGGGTCGTTGCTGCAAAGGAACGCGGCCCGCCGTCAGTTCCCCACGCGGGCGAAGCCCTCTGCCAGCGGCGCGAGGAACCGCTCCATGCGGGCCCCCCTGCTTCCTTTGAGGAGCACCGAACTTCCTGACGGAATCAGCGCGCTTGCCTCAAGCGCGACCGCCTCGGAGAACTCCGCAGCGGAGAGGGCGTCGCCCTTGAACCCCGCCGCGCGGGCGGCCGCGACGAGGTCCGCCGCGAACGGCCCGACCGCGACAAGCGCATCGCCGTCGGAGAGGCTCGCGGCCGCGCGCCTTCCCACCTCTGCGTGCAGCTCCGTCGCTGCGGAGCCGAGCTCGCGCATCTCGCCGAGGATCGCAACGCGGCGACCCGTCGGAGCCAGCTCGACGAACGCAGAGAGCGCAGCCGACATCGCGTCTGGATTCGCGTTGTAGGCGTCGTTGTAGACCGTCCGCCCGCCGACATCGAGTCGCTCGAGGCGCATGTCCGCTGCTGCGACGGTCGCGATCCCCGCGCGGATCGCTGGGATCCCGATTCCCATCTCGACCGCTGCGGCGATCGCGGCGACGGCGTTCATGGCGTTGTGGGCGCCAGGCATGGCGAGGCCGAATCGCGCGCGCCGCCCGCGTGACCCCGGACTCTCCGCCTCCGAGCTCTCTTCCGGCTCGCCCCGCGCACGCGGGAGCTCGACCTCGATCTCCTGCAGGATCCCGCCGTCGAACTCCCCTGCGCGCCTCTCGACGAGCCTGTACTCGCACCCCGCTCCCACCCCGAAACGGACGATCCGCGCGGGCGCGCGATCCTCCGCCGCGAGCTGCGAGACGGCCTCGAGAAGCGGCGGGTTGTCGCCATTCACGACGCCGACGCCCGACGAGGCCACCCCCGCGAGAATCGACGCCTTCTCCGTCGCGACAGCCTCGACCGACCCAAGCCCCTCGAGGTGCGCACGGCCAGCAAGCGTCACGATCACGGCCTCGGGCTCGACCATCTCCGTCAGCGGGAGGATCTCGCCCGGGTGGTTCATGCCGATCTCTGCGACA
>JBIKTI010000437.1:0-2798 GCA_044348205.1 Phycisphaerales bacterium
GCTGCTCGGTCGGCTTCCGCTGCGCCTCGGTGCGCTCCTTCTCGACGGCGTTGAGCGCCTCGCGCCGCTTCTTCCACTGCATGGCGTAGGCGGTTCCGCCGAACAGGATGCTTCCTCCGACGAGAGGAATCGAGGGCAGCGGCGTGAAGGCGAGGAGGAAGAGGAACCCCGCGATCAGGTAGAGCGCCATCGGCTGCGAGGCGAGCTGGGCAGGGATCTCCTCGCCGACCGTCTTGCCGCCGCCCGCACGGGCCACGATGAGGCCCGACGCGATGGCCACGAGGAATGCGGGGAGCTGCGAGGCGAGGCCGTCGCCGATCGCGAGGAGCATGAAGGTCTTCATCGCCTCGCCAGCCGTCCATCCGAGCTGGAACTTGGCGATGACGAAGCCGCCGATGATGTTGATCAGCGTGATGACGATGCCCGCGATCGCGTCGCCGCGGACGAACTTCGAGGCGCCGTCCATCGCGCCGTAGAAGTCCGCCTCGCGCGAGATCTCGTCGCGACGGGTGCGCGCCTCCTTCTCGTCGATCGTGCCTGCGGAGAGATCGGCGTCGATCGCCATCTGCTTGCCCGGCATCGCGTCGAGGGTGAATCGCGCGGCGACTTCCGACATGCGCGTGGCGCCCTTCGTGATCACCACGAACTGCACGATCACGAGGATGATGAAGATGATCGTTCCGACGACGGCGTTCGAGCCCGCGACGAAGTCGGCGAAGGCCTGGATGACATGGCCTGCGGCGCCGATGGCGGCCTCCGCGTCGGGCGAGTCGATCGAGAGGATCAATCGAGTGGTGGCGACGTTGAGGACGAGCCTGAAGAGCGTGGTGCCGAGGAGAAGCGCGGGGAACACGCTGAAGTCGAGCGGCTTGCGCATGTAGATCGTCGTCATCAGGACGATGGCGCCGATCGCGATGTTGAGGCAGAGGAGGAGGTCGAGGATCACGGGCGGCAGCGGCACCACGAGCACGCCGACGAGCGCGAGGAACGAGATCGGCACGATGAAGTGCCGATGCTTCGCCACGAGGTGGAAGATTGCGGGGATGCCGTCCTGCGACTGTGCTGCCATGGATGGTCCTGGTCCTCGGTTTCGAACGCCCTGCCCGTCGCCGCCCCGCCGTCGCGCCTACGCCGCGCGCGGCGCGCTGCTCACGCCGCCGTCTTCCCCTTCAGCCTGTAGACATACGCCAGGATCTCCGCCACGGCCTTGTAGTGGTCCGCGGGGATCTCCTGCCCGACCTTCGCCTTCGCGTAGAGCGCGCGCGCCAGCGGCTTGCGCTCCACGATCGGGATCCCGTGCTTCGTGGCGATCTGCCTGATCCGCAGCGCAAGGTGGTCCGCGCCCATCGCCACGATGCGCGGCGCCGCCATGGTCGCCGCGTCGTACTGGATCGCGACAGAGATGTGCTCGGGGTTGGTCACGATCACATCGGCCTGGGGAACGGCCGTCTGCAGCCGCTGCGACGCGAGCTGCCGCGCCATCTGCATGCGACGGCGCTTGACCTCTGGGTCGCCGTCCGACTCCTTGAACTCCTCCTTGACCTGCTGCTTGGTCATGCGCAGGTCGCGCTCGTGCTTGAGGTACTGGAAGACGAAGTCCGCGATGCCGAGGATGAGGAGCGCGACGCCGACCTGCAGCGCGAGCGTCAGCCCCATCGATCCGATCTCCTCGAAGCCACGCAGGAGACCCACCTCGGGAAGCACCACGATCTGCGGCAGCAGCGCGCTCGATGTGAAGAAGGCGATCACGCCCACCACCACGAGCTTGAGGATGTCCATTCCCGTCTTGATCACGCCTTGCAGGCCGAAGATCCGCCCGAATCCGCTGATCGGGTTGATGCGCTCGAACTTGGGCTCGAGCGCCTTCGTGGTGACGAGGAACCCGACCTGCCACAGGTGGGACAGGATCGCGATGACGGTCGCCGCGAGAACGACGGGGACCGCTGCCAGCGTGGCCTCGAGGGCGGGCGGGAGAAGGACCTCCATCACCTCCTCGGGGCGGATTCCGCTCGCGAGATGGTCGCCGACGAGCGACTTCTCGAGAAGCGACGCCAGCGAGGAGAGGAGCGGGCCCATCGTCGAGGCGAGCACGAGGATGCCGCCGAGCAGCAGGATCGCTGCCGCGACATCGGTCGAGCGGGCGATGTTGCCCTCCTCGCGAGCCTCGCGACGCCGCTTCGGCGTCGCGTCCTCGGTGCGTTCGCCCATGTCCTCAGCCACGATGCCCCCTTCCTGCGGCGTCCGTCATGGCGCCACCTCGGGCTTCGTCACGGAGAGGATCGCCTCGAAGGTGCCGATCGTTCCGTCGATGAGCGCCTCGTCGATCGCGGCAAGGGAGAAGATGATCACGAGCAGCCCGACCATGATGCGGAGCGGGAAGCCGATCGAGAGCACATTGAGCTGCGGCACGCTCTTCGAGAGGTAACCCATCACGACCGTCTCGAGGCAGATGATGCCGAGGAGCGGCATCGCCACGCGGAGGCCGAGCTCGAACGCCGCCGACATCGCGCCGACGAACACGGCGAGCGCTGTGGTGTCCGCGCCGCCCGTCAGCAGCGCAGGCACGGAGCCCGCAGGAACCGTCGTGAAGCTGCCTGCGACGGCCGCGAACATGGTCTCGATTCCGCCGAGCGCGAGGAAGGTCGCGAGCGCGAGGAAGAAGAGGATCTGCTCGAGCGCATCCGACTCGTCGCCGATCGCTGGGTTGTAGAAGCGTGCGAAGCCGAGGCCTATCTGCTGCGCCATGGTGAGCCCCGCGAACTGCGCGGCGAGGAGCGGCATGGAGGCGCAGAAGCCGA
>JBIKTI010000438.1:0-2797 GCA_044348205.1 Phycisphaerales bacterium
GGCTCTTCCCGCAGGTCCAGCTCGTCTACGGCCCGCCGCTCGAGACGAGCTTCTACTACGACATGCTCTTCCCCGACGGCAAGATCATGTCCGCCGACGACTTCGAGAAGGTCGAGGCGGAAATGGGCAAAATCATCGCGGAAAACCGCCCGTTCACGCGCTACGAGCTTCCGGTCGCCGAAGGCGTGAAGAAGCTCGAGGCCGAAGGCTCGAAGTTCAAGCTCGACAACGCCGCGCGCGCGGTCGAGGCCGGCTCGACCTCGCTCTCGTGGTACGCGACCGGCGAACCGGGCAAGAACTGGGAAGACCTCTGCCGCGGGCCGCATGTCCCGTCGACCGGCAAGATCGGCGCCTTCAAGGTGCTGTCGCTCGCGTCGAGCTACTGGAAGGGCGACGAGAAGCTCGACCGCCTCACCCGCGTCTACGGCACCGCGTTCGCCACGAAGGAAGAGCTTGAGCAGCATGTACGCCTTCAGGACGAGGCCAAGCGCCGCGATCACCGCACGCTCGGCAAGCAACTGCGGCTCTTCCACATCGACGAGATGGTCGGCCAGGGCCTGATCCTCTGGACGCCGAAGGGCTCGATCATCCGCAACGAGCTGCAGAACTTCATCGGCGCCGAACTCCGGAAGCAAGGCTACCACCAGGTCTACACGCCGCACATCGGCAAGCTCGACCTCTACAAGACGAGCGGCCACTTCCCCTACTACAAGGAGTCGCAATTTCCCGCGATTCCCGAGGGCGACGACCTCGCGAAGCTCAGCGACGCGGGCTGCTCGTGCGGCGAGCTCGTCGCGCGCCTCGACGGCGTGAGCGCGCAGTTCGCGCGCGAACTCAACGAACGCACCGGTCGCGAGGTGATCGCGCCCGACCGCGTGATGGCGGCCGACAGGCTGATCGACGGCTTCCTCCTGAAGCCGATGAACTGCCCGCACCACGCGAAGATCTTCGCAAGCGAGCCGCACAGCTACCGCGACATGCCCGTGCGCCTCGCCGAGTTCGGCACCGTCTACCGCTGGGAGCAGTCGGGCGAACTGAACGGCATGACCCGCGTGCGCGGCTTCACGCAGGACGACGCGCACCTCTTCGTGCGCGAGGACCAGGTCGCCGAGGAAGTGCTTGGCTGCCTGTCGCTCGTCAAGATCATCTTCGCGACGCTCGGCATGAACGAGTACCGCGTGCGCGTCGGCCTGCGCGACCCGGACGGCACGAAGTATGTGGGCGACCCGACAAATTGGGACAAGGCCGAGGCCGCGTGCCGCGACGCCGCGAAGACGCTCGGCGTCCCCTTCAGCGAAGAGCCTGGCGAGGCCGCGTTCTACGGCCCGAAGATCGACTTCGTCGTCAAGGATGTCATCGGCCGCTCGTGGCAGCTCGGCACCGTGCAGGTCGACTACAACCTGCCGATCCGCTTCGACCTCTCGTATGTCGGCCAGGACAACAAGCCCCACCGCCCCGTGATGATCCACCGCGCGCCGTTCGGCTCGATGGAGCGCTTCTGCGGCGTGCTCATCGAGCACTTCGCGGGCGCCTTCCCGTGCTGGCTCAACCCGGAGCAGGTGCGTGTCCTCCCGATCAGCGAGAAGAGCGCGGCCTACGCAGACGAACTGCTCGCCGCCCTCAAGGCCCGCGGCGTGCGCGCGACGGTCGACCACTCGAACGACCGCGTGCAGGCCAAGATCAAGGTGGCCGCCGAGGAGAAGATCCCGTACATGGCGGTGGTTGGGCCGCGCGACGCAGAGAACCGCGTCGTGAGCGTCCGCGCCCGCGGTGTCGAGGCAAATCTCGGGGAGATGCCCTTCGACGCCTTTGTGGAGGGAATCTCCCGCGAAATCGAGGGTCGGCTGCTGTCGGGCGCCCCTGAAACGGTCCAGGCGGCGCTGCGGAGCTGAGCGGAGCCGCGCCGAGTCCACGCCGAACTGGGCGGATTCCGCCCCTTTTCGCCCCGCAGAAGTGCGGCTTCCGCTTCCCTCGCTGGTCGGAGGTGGTATCGTTCAGGCACATGACCGACCTTCCGAACCACCGCTCCGCATGATGATCGGCCGTCCACGGCCCATCTCCGTCGGTGCGTTCGGTCGGGCCGAAGCATGCGCTGTGCGTTCCGCCGCCCGTGACGCCCTCACGGCGTCGGCGGGCCGGCTGTCTGCAAGTCCGTTCTGCTTGTCTTCGCGCTCCCGCCGATCGTGGCTCGGCGAGGGCGACACCTTCACTGCCTGACTTCGCCACGACCTCGAGAAAGGAATCGAACCATTTACCCGCCGCGCAGACCGTTTGGTGGCCCCCGCGACAACAGAGACTTCGGGCCCCGCATCAACGACAGGATCCGCATCTCCCCCGTCCGACTGCTCGACCCCGATGGCGAGATGGTCGGCGTGGTCGAGCTCGACGAGGCCAAGCGCCGCGCCTATGACGCGGGCCTCGATCTCGTTGAGATCTCGCCCGAGGCCCGCCCGCCCGTGTGCAAGATCATGGACTTCGGCAAGTTCAAGTACGAGCAGTCGAAGAAGGAGAAGGCGAACAAGGCGAAGAGCAAGTCTTCCGAGATGAAGGAAGTCCGCCTCGGGCGCTCGATGAAGATCGATCCCCACGATGTCGCCATCCGCGTGGCGCAGGCGCGCCGGTTCCTCATCGAAGGCCACCGTGTGCAGATCATCCAGAACTTCCGTGGCCGCGAGATGGCGTTCCGCTCGAGGGGCGATGACCGCATGGAGGACATCATCCAGCGCCTCGCTGACCTCGCGAAGGTCGAGGTCCCACCACGCCTGAACGGGCGCCGCATGGGAATGATCCTCGTCCC
>JBIKTI010000539.1:0-2793 GCA_044348205.1 Phycisphaerales bacterium
GCGCCATTGGCGAGGAATCCTTGGAGGAGGCCGCTGTCATCGCTGATGGCGCTGATGGTGGCGGTGGTGGTTGGCGGTGTGGTGTCAATCGCCAGGGAGGGTGAGGCGCCGGCGACACCCGGATTGCCAGCCGCATCGGTGTAGGAGCCGGCGGCCACCGTGATGGAAGCGGTGCCGATGCTGTTGGCGGTGGGGGTGAAGGTGGCGGTGTAGACCTTGGGATCGCTCGTCACCGCCAGGTCGCTGATCGTTCCCCTGGTGGCGGAGATATCGGCAGCGACGAAACCGCTGGGAACTTCCGAGAAGGAGAAGGTGATGATGGCGGTTTGTCCGGCCTTGAGAATCGCGATGTTGCTGGTAATGGTGAGGCTGGGCGGCAGGGTGTCGTAGTTGAGGGCTGGCGTGCTGCCGTTGCTGCCCGGATTGCCGGCGGCATCGGTGTAGGAGCCGGCGGCCACGGTGATCGAGGCGCTGCCGCTGCTGTTGGCGGCAGGAGTGAAGATGGCAGTGCGGATCAGGCCCGTGCCGGAGACGGCGGACAGGGTGCCGCCGGAAACCACCACATCTCCGGAGCTGTCATTCCAGGAGAAGGAGCTGTCCGGGTTTTCCGAGAAGGAGAAGGTGATGGTGGCGCTCTGCCCTGCCTTGAGGGACGTGGTGCTGCTGGAGATCGCCAGGCTGGGCGGCAGGGTGTCGTACGTGAGGGCCGGAGTGCTGCCGGCACCGCCAGGATTACCGGCGGCATCGGTGTAGGAACCCGCAGCCACGGTGATCGAGGCGGTGCCGCCGCTGTTGGCGGTGGGGGTGAAGGTGGCGGTGTAGACCTTGGGATCGCTCGTTACCGCCAGGCCTGAGAGCATGCCGCCCGAGGTGGTGATGTCGCTGGCGCTGAAACCGGTGGGAACCTCCGAGAAGGCGAAGCTGATGGTGGCCGTTTGCCCGGCGATCAGGGCAGCGCTGCTGCTGGAGATGACAACTGAGGGTGCCAGCGTGTCGTAATTAATCAGCAGCGTACTCACGGGTTTGCCTGGATTGCCGGCGAGATCGGTGTAGGAGGCAGGGACGACACTGATCATTGCGGTGCCGAAGTTTTTGTCGAAGGGTGTGAAGGTAGCGGTGTAGACCTTGACGTCTTCGGTCACCGCAAGGCCTGTGAGTGTGCCCCCTTCGGTCGTGATGTTGCTGTCGCTGAATCCGGAGGGAAGCTCCGAGAAAGTGAAGCTGATGGTGGCGGTCTGCCCAGCGATCAGCTCGGTCGCACTGCTGGTGATGACAAGCGTGGGTGCCAAGGTGTCGTAAGAGATGGCTGATGCATAACCAGCGGCTCCAGGGTTGCCCGCCGCATCAGTGTATGAACCAGCGGCCACAATGATCGAGGCGGTGCCGCTGCTATCGGTGCGGGGGGTGAAGGTGGCGGTATAGATCTTTGGATCTGAAGTGACGGCCAATCCACTGATGATGCCGTCGCTGCTGGGGAGGATGGCGCTGGGGGTGAAGCTGGGGATGGGTGTTTCTGAAAAGGCAAAGAAAATCGTTGCCGTTTCGCCTGTTTTGAGGGCGGATTGATTGCTGGTGATCGTGACGGTTGGTGGGATGGCGTCAATCGTGAGGCTGCGCGGTGCCGAGACGGGACCTGTAGTTCCACTGATGTCTGCAACCTGAACGCTGAAGGAGTAAGTGCCGGAGACGAGGGCAGTGGGCGGCGTGAACGACCATGTTTGGTCGGCAGGGTTCACAACAGCGTGGCCCAGAAGGGTGGAGCCGGCCAACACCCGCAGGCTTTCGCCGGGCTTGAGGGGGGCGGAGAGGCTGCCGAAAAGGGTTGGCGTTGGGTCATCGGTGAGGCCTGCCTCCACAACCAGGCCCATTGGCATACCGAAGTCATCTGCTAATCCGAGAATGGTGGCGGTGGTCGTTACAACATTGGTGTTGAGGATGAAGCTGCTTGCCACTGGCGAGCTGAAGGCGGCATCGCCCGAGGTGGCATCAAGGCTGACGCTGAATCTTTCCGCGGTCTCGTAGAGGCTGTCTCCCGCCACATTGATGCTGATGATCTTTTCAGTTTCTCCAACGGCGAAGGACACCTCTCCCGAGGGAAAGATGCCACCAACAAAATCCTGCGCACTCGCAGGTGTGCTGCCCGAGCCGGCAACAATCCAGGAGATCTTGCTGATGAACGAGGTGTTGACCGAGCGGGTGATCCGAAACTGAAATGGCGTGGCACCCGACGGCGGTTCGGCCAGGGACTCCTGCAGGGCGCTGATCGCGTAGCTGGGTGTGGGGCCGAGGAAGGCCTCCACATTCAGGCGGCCGCCGGTGACGGTTTTGCCGGCCAGGGAAGCGGTGGGTGTGGTGCTCGCCAGCAGCGCCGAGCGGATCTGGGCCGCACTCGCACCAGGTCGGGAGGCGGCGTAGAGGGCGATGGCACCGGTGACATGGGGAGTGGCCATGGAGGTGCCGCTGTAGCTGCCATAGCTGGCACCGGGCAGGGTGGAGAGAATCGAGGAGCCGGGGGCGCCCAGATCCACGGTGCTTGAGCCGTAGTTGGAAAAGCTTGAGAGGCTGCCGGTGTTGGTGATCGAGGCCACGGAGATCACCGCGTCGTAGCTGGCCGCCGTCAGGCTGCTGGTGGCCAGGCTGGTGTTGTAATTGGCGGCCGTGACTGGTGTGAGATCATTGTTGCTGGCCGAATTACCTGCGGCAGCAACGAATAGAATGTCCTGTTTGGCTGCACGAATGAGAGCGTTGTGCAGCGATTCGAAGTAACCGCTGCCGCCCCAGGAATTGTTGCTA
>JBIKTI010000439.1:0-2789 GCA_044348205.1 Phycisphaerales bacterium
CCCGAGTGGCGCCACTCCGCGCCGCCCTGGCGCGCATCGTCGATCAGCGTGACGGCGGTTGGACCCTCGGCGGGCTTCCGCGCATCGTGCGCACACGGAACAGCAGCGACGCCCGCAGCCTCGCCTGCCTCGACAAGCGCGCGCCGGGCTCTCTCGGCGAGCGGCCCCGCGCGCTCGTCTGTGTCAATGAATCCCTCGACGCGCCGCGTGTTCCGCGCGACTCCCGCAAGCGCGAAGAAGTCCTTCGCGGGAATCGGGTCGAACTTGTGGTCGTGGCAGCGTGCGCACGCGACCGAGAGGCCGAAGAGCGACCGGCCCGCGACATCGACCTTCCCCGCGATGCGGTCGGCCTCGTCGAGCCTGACATCGACGGGCGCGTGCGTCGCTGGGCCGAGGAACCACCACGCGGTGCCGACGGGCGCGGCGTTCGCGAGGCCAAGCGCGGGCCGCGCGTCGAGAAGGTCGCCCGCGATCTGCTCCGCGATGAACCGTGCGGGCGGAAGATCCGCGTTGAACGCTTGAATCACATAGTCGCGGTAGCGCCAAGCGCCTGGAATGTCGTAGTCGAACTCATGGCCGAGGCTCTCTGCATAGCGCGCGAGGTCGAGCCAGTGGCGCCCCCACCGCTCGCCGAACTCTGGGCTCGCGAGCGCAGCATCGACAAACGCAGCGAATGCGGCATCGCGCGCTTTGCCAGCAGGAACGGCAGCAAACGCGCGTGCCTCCTCCTCGCTCGGAGGAAGCCCGCGGAGGTCGAAGCTCGCGCGGCGAAGAAGCGACGCTGCGTCGATGTCCGCGGGCGCCGCGAGCCCGTGGCGCTCGCGGGTCGCGAGCACGAATCGATCGATGTCGCCGCGCGGCCACGACTCGTCGCGCACGCCCGGCACCGCCGCCGCGCGCATCGGTTCGAACGCCCACGGCGACGCATACTCGGCGCCAGACTCGATCCAGCGGCGGATCGCGTCGATCTCGGCCGCGGAGAGCGGTTCGCGACCATCGGGCGGCATGAGTTCGTCGGGGTCTCTGTGCGCGACGCGGGCGAGGATCTCGCTCGCAGCGGGGTCGCCGGGCGCGATGGCGCGAAGGCCGCTCTTCAGGATGGCGGTCGCCCCCTCGAAGGTGTCGAGCCGCAGCCCGGCCGCGCGCGACTCCGCATCGGGCCCGTGGCAGGTGAAGCACTTCGCGGCGAGAACCGGCCGGATGTCGCGGTCGAAGTCGACCGCGCGCGCCATGTCTGGCGCTGCGCAGATCGCCGCGAAGAGCGCGGCGATCACGCTGGTCGGGCGAGTTCGCGGCGCGCACGCGTGCATTCGCGCAGTATGACCGCACGCGGGCCCGCTCGGAAGCGTGAAGCGGGCACGGTCGCCAAAATCAGCCGAGCGACTCGGCGAGCAGCCCACGCATGGCCGCGAACGCACGATCCGCGATCAGTTCCCGATAGAACATGCCGCCCGCGCGGTCATGCGCATGCGGGTTCGTGAACGCGTGCCCCGTGTGGCCGTAGGCGACGACCTGCCAGTCGGCCCGCGCGTCGGTCATCTCCTTCGCGAACCCCACCATCTGCTCGGGCGTCGCCATCGGATCGTCGTAGCCATGGAGCGCGAGCACCTTCGCGCCGATCGGTGACTGCGCGCCGAGGTTCGGGGCGCCGAAGAGCGCGTGGAAGCCGATCGCGGCCTTGACGCCTGCTGCGTTCGCGCGCGCGAGGTCGAACGCGCAGAGCCCGCCGAAGCAGAACCCGATCACGGCGAGCCGCGCGGGATCAGCGCCATCGAGCTTCGTCGCCGCGTCGACCGCTGCAAGAAGCCGCGTGCGCAGCGCCGCCCGGTCCTCGACCCACGGCGTCATCAGCTTCGAGTTCTCATCGGGAGAGCTGCCGCGGCGACCCTTGCCGTAGACATCGATCGCGAAGCCGATGTATCCGAGCGCCGCGATTCCGTCGGCCTGCGCGCGGGCGAAGTCGTCCTGCCCGCCCCAGGCATGGGCGACGAGGACGACGGGCGCGCGCGTGAAGCTAGAAGCGGCCGCCGGGCGCGCAACATAGCCCTCGAGTTCCTGCTGGCCATCGCGATAGGTGAAGAACGATCCAGTGCCGTTGGACGAGCTCATGGCGCGAGTGTAGGGCAGCGCGCGGCACCCAGCGATGGCCCGCGAGCTTCCGCCAATGCGGCCGTGCGACACGACGACCATGGGGGCCCGTGGACTTCAGCCCGTGGACCGATGTTGTCAGCCTTCGATTCCGACGCCCGTCGTCCCGTCGATGTCATCCACGGCCTCGCATGATGTTCGCCCGCGTCGAGCCCGATTCACGCCGACGCATCGAGCGACGCGAGGAAAAACTTCCTGTAAAACATACAGACTTTCGCGACGGCGCCCGAGGGCGTGCTAGGTTCGCCCGCGTCGGTGCATCCGACGGAAAGGCGGAAGAGAGAAGTGTCCAATCCATCCATTGGGGGTTCCCCCGCCGCGCAGGCGCGCGGCGGGAAGGCGGTGACATGCACATCGGCTGTCGGCGCGAAGAACGGACAGGCCATGCGGCGCGTGCCGCCACGCGTGCGCACGCGCAGCACGGCCCGGGCACGCGCCCTCGCCTCCGTGCTTTGTGCGCTGTCGCTCGTCGCCTTCCGCGCACAGCCGCAGGAGGCGCCCGTTCCCCCACGCACGACGCCACTTGAGTTGATCGAGGAAGGAGATCCATCCGTGCGAAGGTTTGGCGACGGCGTCGCCGCAAGCGGCAGCCTCCTCGCGGTCGCGGCGCCGACCGACGGCGACGACGCATGGGCGCCAGG
>JBIKTI010000544.1:0-2786 GCA_044348205.1 Phycisphaerales bacterium
ACCAAATTGGTCAAGAAATTCCTGATCTACAGGTAGATGATATCGAAGACTCGATTCTTCGCTGTTTTCGATGGGTGCACAGACACGTCTTGTTTTTGCGAGGTGAAAGGCGGCCCGACTCAAACCGGCCCGGAATGACAGGCACTGGGAGAGCGGTCAGACATCGAGTTGGGAATTTCTGGGACGCAGGAGTGCCGCCTGCCCGTGCTCAGGCGTGCGGGGTGTCTGCTGCACGCTCCACCGCTCTTGATGAGGTAACCCGAAAGTGGGGCAGACATCCTGCCTGCCTCACGCGCCGAAGCAGGCTAGTGCCTGCTCCACTCGCCGGCTTTCCTTATCTGGAACACTTTAAAAGATTACCCGGGCGCCCTTGCCGCCTACACGGAATCCCTTGTTGTAGAATGGAACCAACCCCCGATCATCGAGGCTAAAAGCTGCGTGCAGAGGATTGTATTCGAGAAAAAATTGCATGAAGACATCTTCTTTCGCGGCATGAAACACACGCTCCTCATGCTTGCGTTTGCCCGGACCACATCGCTGCCCGCAGCCGATACGCCGAAGCCCGTTGGCACGCATGGCGTGGTCGGCACGCTCGCGGATCCAAAGGCGGTGGCGCGTCTGGACATCACCAAGCCGGGTGTTTAGGCGAACTCTCTCGTCGATGCGCACGGCGCGAACGGAAACATCGTCAAGGTGACCGCGAACAACGTCACGATCCGCCACTGCGAGGTCCGCAACGCCACAGGCAATGCCATCGGCGTGTTCGGCACGCAGGTCGTGATCGAGAACTGCCGCATCCACCATCTGCTCAATGGCAGCTTCAAACAGCAGACCGACGCGCATGGGGTCACGGGGCGCTGGGGCGATGTGACGATCCGCAATTGCGACATCTCATACGTCTCGGGCGATTGCGTCCGGTTTGACTCTGACCGCAAATCGCAGGGGGGCGTGGTGATTGAAGATTGCAACCTTTCAGGGCGCCCCGCGACGATGTCGCGCGCGCGGGATCTGGAGACGGGGGCGAAAGCAACATCTTCCTCCACCGTCGGCATCCGCACATTGACAAAGCGCACGCTTTAACGCACGCTTTCGCATGACTTCGGTTCCCGTTACGCAGGCGAGATCGAGACTCTACGAATTGCTCGATCTCACGGCTGCCTCCCACGAACCAATCCAAATCACAGGAAAACGCACGAATGCTGTTCTTGTCTCGGAGGAGGACTGGAGAAGCATTCAAGAAACACTCTTCCTGCTGTCCGTTCCGGGAATGAGAGACTCTATTCGTGAAGGGCTCGCTGAACCTTTAGAGCGGTCTTCCAACTCCGCAGGATGGTGAGTTTGAAAATCGTCTTCACAAAGCAGGCTCAGAAGGATGCCAAAAAAATCGCTGCTTCAAATTTAAAGGCACAGACACAACGCCTGCTGGATATCCTCGCCATAGATCCATTCCAGAATCCTCCGCCTTTCGAAAAACTCGTTGGAGACCTTTCTGGCGCAATATCGCGAAGGATCAATATTCAGCACCGTCTGGTCTATCAGGTTTATTCAGAAGAGAAGACGATCAAAGTTATTCGTATGTGGACTCACTACGAATAAAGAAATTTCGTTTACACCCTGCCTGTAATCACCGGTGGCTAACAAGTCACTGCACCCGACGCTTCACATGCGTCATGCAGGTTAGCACGCCCCGCGACCATAGGATCGTCGGAGAGGATTCCTATGACGTTCGGTTTGTTCGCAGGCCTTGGAGCATCGGCAGCGTGCGGCGCAGCCAGCGGCGCGAGCAGCAGGGCGGTGAGGAGAGTGAATGTGCGTCGCTAGGAGACTCCGGCCCATCGCCGCTTTGCCGCGTTCATCCCAGTCCTGGGGTTGTACCACGTAGTTCTTGACGCCGAGTTCCTCGAACCGGCGGTGCAGATGGAATCCGAAGGCGCCAGCTTCATAACAGGTCACGACTTTGTTCGTGAGCCTCTGCTGTTTGACCACGACCAGAAGTAGTTCGTCGTAGGTCATCTTCTGGACCGGCTGCGGAGTCGCACCGTCGACCTGACGGCTTACCCAGTAGTGCCTCAACTTTCAATAAGTGCGAGAAATTTGAGACCGACCTTCAAAAAGTACGGGAACTTAAAAGATAATCTTGAGAAAAAGTCGCAGTTTTTTGAGGCGCAGAGCCGGAGTGCGCAGGGAGTCCAAGCCGCGCTGGCGGCGCCGCATGCGCAAACGGACAGACGGCTGTCAGTACAACGAAAACACAGCAACGGAGAAGGGAACCGGGGTGAAGTATCGGCATGGGAGAGGGTGTTGTTTGGAGCGGCACGCAATTCTTGCAGGAGTTCTTTCTGCAGCGGGACTCAGCGCACTTGTTTTGAGCCGAATTCGTTGCTCTCCACGATCGCATACACGATCGAACGCAGGGTGAACTTGTGGGCCCTCGCCTTTTTCAAAATGTCCTCCACCAACTCCTGATCGGAAAAGCTGCACGGGCGCCCGAGCGCGTATTCCAGGAGGCTCTCGGTCAAGCCCCGCACGAAACGCTCCTCATGCTGCGCCACGGCATCCCGCAATCCCTCGAATCCCTCAAAGACCGTCCCGTCCGGAAGCTGGCCGTGAGCATTGATCGGAAACGTCGCCTTCTTTTGGATCGCTTTCCAAAAGGTGTAATAGTCGGCGTACTCCTCCTGGCGCCAGTTGCCGGCGGCATCAAAGTGCTCCAGCGCAAATCCAATGGGATCAATTCGCCGGTGGCATTGCGCGCACTGCGGTTGTTCCTGATGCGTGGTCATGAG
>JBIKTI010000440.1:0-2777 GCA_044348205.1 Phycisphaerales bacterium
ACATCTGTGGCCTTCACGGCATCGACCGCCGAGCGCTCGTCCGCGACGGCGCCAGGGGCGCTGCCTCCGCCATCGGTCGCCTTCACGGGCTCGGGGATCTTGCTTGGGTCGGACTCCGTCGACGCGCAGGCGCCAAGCGGAGCGAGGACGAGAAGGACAAGCGGCCATCGGGCGAGGAGACGAGTCATGGGGTGGAGTTCGCCCTCCGCGCCGTCCGAGATTCGCCGCCCGTTACACTCAGGGCCGTGACGATTGCGCCCTTTCCCTACGCGCCCGCGCCGGAGTCGGTCCGCCCCACGCTGAAGTCCGAATATGGGCTCTTCATCGGGGGCCGGTTCGTCGAGGCGAAGTCGGGCAAGAGCTTCAAGACCATCAATCCGGCCACAGAGGAGGCGATCGCCACGGTCGCCGATGCTGGCGAACCCGATGTAGCCCGGGCGGTCGACGCAGCGCGCAAGGCGCAGCCGAAGTGGGCGAAGACGAAGCCCGCCGAGCGCGCGAAGATCCTGTTCCGCATCGCGCGGCGCATCCAGGAGCGCTCACGCGAGCTCGCGGTGCTCGAGTCGATGAACGGCGGCAAGCCGATCAAGGAGTCGCGCGACGAGGATCTTCCGCTCGTCGCGCAGCACTTCTTCCACCACGCTGGCTGGTGCGACAAGCTCGACTACGCCTTCGCGGGCGCGAAGCCGCAGCCGGTCGGCGTGTGCGGACAGATCATCCCGTGGAACTTCCCGCTCCTTATGGCCGCGTGGAAGCTCGCGCCCGCGATCGCGTGCGGAAACACCTGCGTGCTCAAGCCCGCAGAGACGACGCCGCTCACGGCGCTTTTGCTCGGCGAGATCCTGCAGGAGTGCGGGCTGCCCGACGGCGTCGTCAACATCGTGACGGGCGGGCCCGATGCCGGCCGCGCGATCACGGCGCTCGCCGCGAAGGGCAAGGTCGACAAGGTCGCGTTCACTGGCTCGACCGAGGTCGGCAAGGCGATCGCGAAGACGCTCGCAGGTTCGGGCGTGAAGCTCACGCTCGAGCTCGGCGGCAAGAGCCCGAACATCGTGTTCGCCGATGCGGCGCTCGATCAGGCGATCGAAGGCGTCGTCAACGGCATCTGGTTCAACCAAGGCCATGTCTGCTGCGCAGGTTCGCGGCTCTTCGTCGAGGAATCGATCCACGAGGACTTCATCGACCGCCTGCAGAACCGCATGCGCTCGCTGCGCGTGGGCGACCCGCTCGACAAGAACACAGATGTCGGCGCGATCAACTCGAAGGCGCAGCTGACGACGATTCAACGGTATCTGAAGGCCGGTTCCGACGAAGGCGCGCAGAAGTTCGAGGTCGCCTGCGACCTCCCGAAGAAGGGCTTCTGGTGCCGTCCGTGCATCTTCACGGGCGTGCAGCCTTCGCAAACGATCGCGCGCGAGGAGATCTTCGGCCCCGTCCTCAGCGTGATGACCTTCCGCACGCCGGAAGAAGCCGTGCAGCGCGCCAACAACACGACCTACGGCCTGAGCGCGGGCGTGTGGACAGAGAAGGCCGCGCGCGCGCTCGAGATGGCGAACCGCCTGAACGCGGGCGTCGTGTGGCTCAACACCTTCAACCGCTTCGACGCGAGCGCGCCGTTCGGTGGCTACAAGGAGTCGGGCTTCGGCCGCGAAGGCGGACGACAGGGGCTCAGCTCATATGTGAAGCTCGGAGGTGGACGATGAGCGCGACGGCGAACAACGGGCGCGTCGAGGTCGCGAAGACGCTGAAGCTCTATGTGAACGGCGCGTTCCCGCGCAGCGAGAGCGGACGCACGGTGCTCGTGCTCGATGCGAAGAAGCGCGCGTTCGCGCATGCGTCGCACGCGAGCCGCAAGGACCTGCGCGACGCGGTCGAGGCCGCGAACGCAGCGCAGCCGAAGTGGGCCGCTGCCACCGCATACAACCGCGGGCAGGTGCTCTATCGCCTCGCGGAGATGCTCGAGGCGCGCCGCGCGGAGTTCGCGTCGCTCATCGTGTCGATCGAGGGCCGCACGAAGGCCGACGCTGCGAAGGAAGTCGACCGCGCCATCGACCGCTGCGTGTGCTTCGCAGGCTGGACCGACAAGATCGCGGCGGTGCTCGGCGGCAAGCAGCCGGTCGCAGGGCCGTACTTCGTGTTCACGATGCCCGAACCGATGGGCACGGTCGCTGTGATGGTGCCCGACGAGCGGCCGCTTCTTGCGATGGTGTCGCTGCTTCTGCCTGTGATCGCTGCAGGAAACAGCGCGATCGTGGTCGCGCCCGTCGCGGGCAAGCCGGCGGCGAACGCACCGCTTGCGATCGCGTTCGCCGAGGCCGTCGCCACCAGCGACATGCCCGCGGGAATCATCAACATCCTCACGGGCATGCGCGCCGAACTCGCGCCGTGGATCGCGTCGCACCGCGAGATCGCAGGCGTCGCAGGCGCGCGGCTACCTGCGGCCGACGCGAAGGCGCTCGAACTCGGCGCTGCGGAGAACCTCAAGCGCGTGCACCTCTTCCACGACGCGCCCGCATTCGACGATGACGCGTTCTGGCACTCGCCGTTCGCGGTCTCCCCGTTCGTCGACCTGAAGACGGTGTGGCATCCGAGCGCGATGTTGTAGCGGTCGCGGCTGCGGCCGCGAGGTTTGAGCGGTCGCCGCTGCGGCGGCTCCCTCTGGCGAGGATGGTGTCCTCGGAGTCGACGGCTGGCGTCATCTGTTCCGCATGCTGAAGCATGCGGGCACCCGTGCCTTTCGTGTCGCACGATTCAGATCATCGGATTCGACGGGCGCG
>JBIKTI010000441.1:0-2772 GCA_044348205.1 Phycisphaerales bacterium
GAAGGCTGAGCGATCGACTCGGTCGATGCAGCGCGAAGTCGGGAACAGCCTCGACGCGGCGCGCGTCCTCCGCGCACGCCGCGGCTGCGCGGCGCCGCACGACTCCTCACCCTCGAGGCACACGATGAGTTCCACTCGGACTTCCACCCGGGCTTTCAACCCGGGCTTCACCCCGGCTTCCACTCGGATCTTCCTCCGATCGACGCTTCTTGCGCTCGTCGCGTCGGCATCTCTCGCAGCGCCCTTCGCCGTGTGCGCGGGGACGACCCACGCCCAGGAACGAGCCGACCGGCCATCCGCGCCGCTCGAACAGCCCGCCGCGCTCCCCGATGGCGCGGCGCTCCTGCGAAAGGCGCTCGACAGGCTTGGCGGCGATGCCTGGAACTCGATCGGCTCCTTCGAATCCGTCGCGCGCGTCGAAACCCCGATGGGCAAGGGCCGCGTGGCCTACAGCTTCATCGCGCCCGTCGCGAAGCTGCCTGCTGCGCACCTTCTCGTGCAGACGATGCCGGGCGGCTCGGGCTCCGCCACGGGCGCCGAGACCACGCTTGAGCTCGGGGTCGCGGACGGCGTCGCATGGATGGGAGAGCCAGGCCGCGCGCAACCCGTCGAACCCGCGATGGCGGCAGAACTCGCGGGCGGCGGCGACCTGATCACGCTCGTCCGCTCGCTCTCGGTGCGGTTCAGCGACATCCGCACTGTCGGCCGCGAGACGATTCACGGCCGCGCCTGCTGGCGTCTTGCCATGATGCCGATCGGCGCCCCCCCCGAGCAGGCGCCGTGGTCGCTCTTCCTCGGCGAAGCGGAGGCAGAGATCGTCGGGCTCGAGATCCCGCCTCCGCCGCGCGCGGAGGCAGCGAATGCGCCCGTCGCGGGCGGCCAGTCGATGCACTTCCGCCGCTGGGAGCCGGTCGAGCGCGGAACCCGCGCGATCACGACGGGGACAGCCGCGCCCGCGCAGACGCCCGCGCCGCTCGTCTCCTTCCGAGAGGCCACCATCACGACAGCGGGAATGAAGATCGACATGATCTACGAGCGTGTCGCGGTCGATACCCTCGCGCCGGGATCGATCGCGCCCCCCGCCTCCATCGCTCGCGGCGTGCCGCCAGGCCGATGAACGATGCACGCGGCGCGCGCCGCAGAGAAACCGAACCTCGATGCAGATGCCCCTTTCCACAGCGTCCCGCGCAGCACCAGCCGCACACGCGTCCTCGTCGAGCGCAGTCCTGCTCGAAGGCGTCAGCAAGCGCTTCGGCAAGGTCGACGCCGTGCGCGGGATCTCGCTTGCGATCCCCGAGCGTTCGCTCTGCGGCTTCCTCGGCCCGAACGGCGCGGGCAAGAGCACCACGATCCGCATGATCATGTCGATCATCGCGCCCGACGCGGGCCGCGTCGAGGTGATGGGGTCGTCCGCGATCGCGATGAAGGACCGCATCGGATACCTCCCCGAGGACCGCGGGCTCTACCGCAAGATGAAGGTCGGCGAATTCGTCGGCTACATGGCGCGCCTCAAGGGCGTGCACCCGCAGGGCCTCTCGCGCCGCATCGAAGACTGGCTCGAGCGCCTCGAGCTCCCTGGCGTCGTCAAGCGCCGCTGCGAGGAGCTCTCGAAGGGCCAGCAGCAGAAGATCCAACTGCTCGCCTCGATCATCCACGCGCCCGACCTCCTCATCCTCGACGAGCCCTTCTCGGGGCTCGACCCCGTGAACGGTCGCCTCGTGCTCGAGCTGATCCGCAGCGAGCAGGCGCGCGGCGCGACGATCATCTTCTCGACGCACCAGATGCACACCGCGGAGGCGCTCTGCGACAAGGTCGTCCTCATCAACAAGGGCGAGAAGGTGCTCGACGCGACGCTCGCAGAGCTGCGCGCGCGCTACGACGACCGCGGCCTCGTGTGCGAACCGATGTCGCCTGCGGACGACTTCGCGGCGCTCGCGCTGCGCTCGGGCCTCGCCGCCCACGCGCGCACGCATGAGAACGGCTCCGTCGACCTCGACCTCGCCGACGGCGTGGCGGCGGCCGACGCGATGCGCGCGGTGCTCGAGCTCGCGCCCATGCGCTCGCTCGGCCTGCGCCGCATGAACCTCGACGACCTCTTCGTCGAGCTCGTCTCTGGCCCCGAGTCGGGCGGCGCAGCACGCAAGGGAGCGAAGATCGATGCCTGATCGCCCGCAGCAGTCCTACCTCGGCAAGGTCGCGCTCGTCGCGTGGCGCGAGTTCCGCCACACCGCGCTCACGAAGGGCTTCATCTTCGGCGCGGTGGCCGTTCCCGTCGTCATGTTCGGCGTCATCACGCTGATGCCGTTCCTCATCTCGCGCGAGTCGCCGCCGCTCGTCGGAACGATCGTCGTCGCCGACCCGGACGGCACCGTGTCGGCGCGCGCGGAGCAGATCCTCGTCACGCCGCCAAGCACGAAGGAAGTGCTCGACGAGCTCGCCTCCGCAGAGGCGAACCCGGCATCGCCCGCGGGCACCGCGGAGGCGCTCGACGCGGCGTCGAGCCTCGCCGCTGCGCCGCAGCGGATCGAGGTCACCTGGCGCGTGGAGCCGTCGCTCGACGCTGTCGAGGCGATCAAGCGCGATGTGCGCGAGGGCAGGATCCTCGCTGGCGCCGCGATTCCGCCAGCGGCGCTCGACCCAGCGAACCAGACCGACGGATTCGAGCTCTTCATCCCAAGCTCGCTCTCGCCGAAGCATGTGCGCCAGATCAGCCGCGCGCTCGGCGTCGCCCTCGAGGAGGAGCGCGTCGAGCGGAGCGGGCTCGACGCGGAG
>JBIKTI010000072.1:0-8410 GCA_044348205.1 Phycisphaerales bacterium
GATGGCGAGCGTGCCGTCCTGCCACAGGAAGTGGGGGCCGTAGTCGCGCAGCCACACGCTGTTGTTCGGCGCGATCAGGAAGACGACCTTGCTCATGTTGGCGCCCGCGGCCACGAACGCGCTCGTGGCGGAGTTGGCGGTGGTCTGGCTGTTCACGACCACATAGGCGATCTCGTCGTAGGCCGCGCTGCCCGTGAGCGCGGCCACGCAGGCGGTCACGACCGAATTCCAGCTGTTCCCATACTGGAACATCACGCCGCGCGTCGGGCCATACTCGGGCGGCGACTCGAGGAGCCCCGTCGTCGGCGCGTCTGCGACGCCGCCGTCGCCGGGCGTGCGCAGGTCGACCGCGCGGGGAAAGAGCGACTGCCGCGGGTCGTAGGGCGTGCCGCCCTCGCGGACGCGGGTGAGGGTCGAGGGCTTGTCCGCGGCGGTGTCGGAACCTTGCCCGAACGCAGGCGAGGCCGAATGGAGCGCCGCTGCGAGGGTCGCTGCGGCGAGGGTCGTCTGAAGCACGGTGCGGTTCGCGTGGCTCTGCATGGATGTCTCTCGGGGGTTCGGCGTGCTCGTCGGGAGTCCGCCACACTACGCCGTCCGTCGCCGGTCTCAAAGGCCTTGGCGCCCGAAACTCGCAATTCGAGGGGCACTTTTCAGCGAAACGGTCCCTGCGGCCCGAGCCCCGCGCGTATAACGCAACCGCACAGTGGCCCTCTGCGGGCCGCGACATGATCCTCTCATTCGATCCTCCCGTTCGAGCCACCCGTTCGATCAACCGCCATGCTCCCCATCGTCGCCCTCTACGCAGCCTCGGTCGTCTACTCCGCGATCCGCTATGTCGTGTTCGCGCCCAAGAACCTTGAGAACCTGCCCGTCTTTGTGGTGAACAAGGGCGTCTCGATGGCCGCGGCCCTGTGCTTTGCGTTCGGATTCTGGGCGCAACTTCGAAAGTTCCGTGGGAAGTCTCCCGCCGTCGCGCCTGCCGACTGGTTCCGCGCGGGCGTTTTCGGCGCGATCTGGCACATCCCCATGTCGCTTGCGATCCTGCGGCCGGGCTACTTCAAGGAGTTCTTCGCGAAGGCGGCCGACGGCAGCGTGCCCCATGACGCGCGCATGAGCTTCGAGGGCGAGCTCGTCTTCATGTTCGGCGGGCTTGCAGCTGCTGGCCTGTTCCTGCTCCTGCGCCCGCAGTGGAACGCCGTCACGCGCTGGTGGCTCTCGCTCGGCACGATGGGCGTCCTCTTCGCCCATGTGGTCTCGATGGGCTACTGCCGTGGGCTCAACATCAACAAGACCCACGCCTATCTGCCGCCGATGTGGTTCCTGAGCGCGATCGGAATCGCGCTGGCGCTCTGGTGGCTGCTGCGGACCCCGCGACGCGAGTCGTAGCCCGCACGCGGGTGGCGGCGTGCGCTCAGCTCACGACCGCAAGCACCGCAAAGACGAGGGCACCGGCCGCGGTGCTCCAGATCGCGAGGTTCCGCGACGGCTTGCGCGTGAACGCCATGACTGCGCCGCTCACGACGAGCGCGAGAAGCCCGACCATCCACGCCGCGGCGAAGTAGCGGAAGAGGTCGCCGCCCTTCGCCTTGTGAAGCTGCACGAAGCGGCGGTAGGTGGTGGCCTCCTTCACGCGGAAGGTCGCGGTCGACGCGTCGGCGGTCGGATGGAGCTCGACATCGCGGGTCGAACCAGACCACTCGAGGTGGTACGAGGTGCCGCTCTTGCGGACGCGCGCCTCGCCAGTCGGCGCGGCGATGCCCTGCGCGCGGAGCTCAGCGTCGGCGAGCGCCACGAGCCCCGCGAGGTCGGTCGGAAGCGGCGCCGAGAGCGCGAGCTTCGTGTCGGTCGCACGGTGGGCGCCCGTGTAGCGCAGCCCGTAGAGCCCGCCCGTGATCGCATAGAGCACCGCCATAGGCAGGAAGAAGCACGCGAGGAAGACATGGACGCGGACGATCTGCTTCTGCATGGGCGCGGATGGTAGCCATGGCTCGGAACGGTGCATCGGTCTACGCGGGGACCCCACACGGGGAGCCCACGCGGGCTCTGGCAAGTCTCATTCAGACGCCGTGATGGGCGTGTCGGGCGCCTATCGTTGCACCCCATGGATCCCGTCTCTCACGCCTGCCTCGGCGCCTGCGCTGCGCTTGCCGTCCTCGGCCCGCGGATCGGGCGCCGCGCGGCCGTCGCTGGCCTCGCGGGCGGGATCATTCCAGACTCGGACATCTTCCTGGCACCTGTCTCGGACCCCGCGCTTCCGTTCGAGCTGCATCGGCACTTCACCCACGCGCTGGTCCTCGCGCCCGCGCTCGGCGCGATCGCTGCGGCGCCGCTCCTCGCGGTTCCGCGCTGGCGCAGCGCACCGTGGCTTCTCCTCGCTGCGGGCGCGGTCGGGTGCCTGACGCACGGCGTGCTCGACCAGTGCACGAGCTATGGCACGCATCTCTGGTGGCCGTTCATCGGCGAGCGCACGGCGTGGGACTCGCTGAGCATCATCGACCCGTTCGTCACGCTGCCGCTCCTCGTGGGAGCCGTCGCGGGCTGCCTCCTGAAGCGGCCGCCCGTCGCAGCGTGGGCGGTGCTCGTCGTCGTGTGCTATGCGGCGCTCGGGGTCGTGCAGCGCGAGCGGGTGCTCGCGATCCAGCACGAGCTCGCCGCGGCGCGCGGCGACACGATCGAGCATGGCCGCGCGCTGCCCACGCTTGGGAACGCGATCCTGTGGCGCTCGCTCTACAGGACTCCCGACGGCTCCATGCGCGCAGACTCTGTCCGCGTGCCGCTGTGGGGCGACGCGACGGTGCGCGAGGGCACGGCCTCCGAGCGCGTGGCGGACATCGACGCGGTGGCGGAGACGGGAAGCGGCGAACGCGATCGTCTGGCGCGCTTCGCCGCGTTTTCCGATGGATTCGTGCTCGCCAGGCAAGACGCAGCGGGCGCCGCGACCGTGCTCTACGACGCGCGGTATTCGCTCGCCACGGCGGGGTTTGAGCCGATGTGGGGCGTGCGCGTCGCGCCCTATCGCGCGATCGGCGGAGACCGCCTCTCGTGGCAGTCGGGCGTCTCCGCGCGCCGCGAGCGGGCGGGCGACCTCCTGGCTGAGATCCTCGGTACAACAGATGCCGCAGGGGAAGCGCCGGCGCCGGCGCGGCCCGCAGATTCGCCGTGACCGACCGCCGTGACCGACCGAACCAGCCACGCATGACACCCATCGCCCTCACCATCGCAGGCTCCGACCCGTCGGGCGGCGCAGGGATCCAGGCCGATCTCAAGACCTTCCACCAGCACGGCGTCTACGGCGAGAGCGTGGTCACGCTCCTCACCGTGCAGAACACGCGCACGGTGGCGGGGATAGAGTTCGTGGCGCCCGCGTTCGTGGGCGCGCAGATCGACGCCGTCGTCGCAGACATTCCGCCCCACGCGGCGAAGACGGGCGCCCTCGGCCGCGCCGACATCATCGAGGCCGTGGCAGACCGCGCGCGGGGCTTCGCCTTCCCGCTGGTCGTCGACCCCGTGATGATCAGCAAGCACGGCCTGCCGCTTCTCGCGGACGACGCCGTCGACGCGCTGGTCGCGCGGCTTCTGCCGTGCGCAGCGCTCGTGACGCCGAACCTCCCCGAGGCTGCGCGGCTCACAGGGCGTGCGATCGACGATGGCGCAGGCGCCGCCGAAGGGATGGAGCGTGCGGCGCGTGCGATCCACGCCATGGGTGCGCGCGCAGTGCTCGTGAAGGGCGGGCACCTCGCGGGGAGCGCCATGGACCTCCTCCTTGCGGACGGCCGCGTGACGGTGTTTCCCGCAACGCGCATCGAGTCGACCCACACGCATGGCACAGGCTGCACGCTTGCGGCGGCGATCACGGCGCGGCTTGCCCGCGGCGACGCGCTCGAGGCGGCCGTGTCGGGCGCCCGCGCCTTCGTCCGCGCTGCGATTCTCACGGCGCCACGGCTCGGCGGAGGCTGCGGACCCGTCAACCACTTCGCGCCGATCGAATAGTCTGCCCGCAACCGCGCTGCGTCTCGCGTCGACTGCGTCCGCCTCGATGCACCATCGCCTGAACGCCATCAGGGAGCACCCATGTATCCACCGCCTCCGCCATCGCCCTTCCAGCAGTCCGTCGCAGCGACGCCGAGCGTTGCCTCCACCTCGATCACGATCAACGGCAGCTTCTGGCGCGGCGCCGTCGGCGCAGTGACGGGCCTCCTCGCGATCGGCTTCGTCTTCCTCATCGGGCTCGTCGTCGGACTCGGAGGCGGCGTGGCCATGGGTGGCGCGGCGCCGCTCCAGATCGTCCCCGTCCGCGGCGGAAGCGGCGCGAACATCGCGATCATTCCCGTCGAGGGTGCCATCGACGAGCGCATGGCCGCGTTCGTCGATGCTGCGGCGCGCACGGTGCTCGACAACGGAGGCTTCGATGCTGTCGTCCTCCGCGTCGACTCTGGCGGCGGCGGCGTGACGGCGAGCGACCAGATCTCGCACACGGTCGGCAAGCTGCGCGCGGCCGGGATTCCCGTCGTCGCGAGCTTCGGCGGCATGGCCGCGAGCGGCGGCTACTACATCTCGGCGGGCACGGACCAGATTTTCGCCGAGCCGACGACCGTCACGGGCTCGATCGGCGTGATCGCGCAGGTCTTCACCATGGAAGGCCTCGCGGACAAGGTCGGCATCCGTCCGCTCACGATCGTGGCAAGCGGAAGCCCCGAGAAAGCGACCGCGAACGACATCTTCCGATCATGGAGCGACAAGGACCGCGCGGTCGTCCAGAAGCTCCTCGATGTGTCGCACGCGACCTTCGTGAAGCGCGTGTTCGACGGGCGGCAGGCGAAGCTCGCCACCATCGAGGCCGTCGAGGCGATCGCCACGGGCGAGGTCTTCGACGCGGAGCGCGCCTTGGCGGAAGGGCTCGTCGACTCGATCGGCTATCTCGACGACGCGATCGCAGGCGCGGAGGGCCGCGTGGGCGCGCGCGCAGGCAGCGCAGCGGTCTACCAGATCATGGCGCCGATCGATCTCTTCGGCGGACTTGCGGGCGTCTCGGCCGCGCAGGCACCGTTGAAGGGAGCAGCGGACATCCGCGCCCTCGCGAGCGAGCTGGCGACGCCGCGGCTCAGGTACCAAGTGCAGTTCTGAGAGCACGCGCAGTTCTGAGAGCACGCGCAGTTCTGAGGGCACGCGCAGTTCTGACGCACACGCTGCGGGCGCACGGCCACGGCGCGCTCAACCCCACGCAGAGAGCAGGATCGCCAAGTCGGGCGCGCCCACGGTGCCGTTGTTGTCGAGGTCGCCAGCGCCTGAGCCGCCCCATGCGCCGAGGAGCGCCGCGAGATCCTGCGCGTTCACCGCGCCGTCGCAGTTCAGGTCGGCGGCCACGCAGCCAGGGTCGTAGAACGCGCGGAAGTCGTTGCCGACGCCTGAGATGAGAAGCGTGCCATCGCCCGCGAGCACGGGGCCGCCTTGGTTCAGGTTCGGCACCTCGACCGACCAGCGCAGCGTGAGGTCTGGGTTGAAGGAGAAGACGGTGCCCGGGAATCCGCCGTTTCCGAAGAAGATCTTCCCGTCGCCGTCGACGACGATGTGCGGGGAAGTGAGGAAGGTCGGCACCGCCGCGACGGGAACAGAGCTTGTCGCGCGCAGCGCGCCCGTCAGCTGGTCGCGGATCTCGAGGAAGCCATCGTAGTTCACGAACACGACGCCGCCGTCGGCCGTGACGCCGTGCTCGCCGCCGAACGCGGCGCAGGGCGCGGACCAGCGCAGCACGAGCCCGCCTTGCGCCACGGACCCCGTGTCCTGGTAGGCGTAGAGCCGGTCGGTCTCGGGAGAGATGCGCGGTACGACTGGGAAGAAGACCATGCCGTTCGAGCCAGCGAAGACCTCGCTCTGGGTGAAGAACACGGGAAGCGGCGCACTCGAATAGCGCTTCGCGCCCGTGGTGGCGTCGAAAGAGCCGACGCGAATCGTGTTGTTCGGGCCCCGCTCATGGACATAGATCGAGTTGCCGACGAGTGCTGGCCCAGAGCTGCCGCTGATCGAGAACTGATGTGGCGCCGTCCACACGACCGCGCCTGTGTCGCCGTCGATCCTGCGGATGTTGAAGCCCGACACGGCGATCAGATCGCCGTTCTCCGTGAACACGACGCCGTCGTAGAGCCCGGGCGCACAGGCGTCGCAGTCGGAGACCCACAGGAGCTTGCCCGTCGCTGCGTCAAGGCAGTGGATCGCGGAGTTGTAGGTGACCCCGTCGTCCGCGCGTCCCGCATAGACGCGGCCGTTCTTCGCGCCGTGGATGGAGGTCGTCCAGTTGCCGGGCACCCAGGGGAAGTCGTAGGTCCAGAGCGGCGCGCCCGTCGCGAGATCCAGCGCGTGGATGACGGAGTCGCCGGGCCCTTCGAAGGGATTCTGCGCGACCGTCTGGCGGACATTGAAGACACGCCCGCCCTCGACGATCGGCGTCCACGAGATCAGCGATTCGGACGCACCCGACCAGCGGAGCGTGGGCGTTGCAGGCCCGACGGCGGCGGTGAGCCCATTGCGCGCGGAGTTTCCGCCGAGGTGGGGCCAATCGGCACGGGCCTCCGAAGCCCAGGTGGCGGCGGTGAGACAGAGCGTGAGGCCGAGAAGGCGGTGTGCGGGCATGCGGTGCATCGAGTTTCCTCCGTGGGGCTGGCTGTTCCACGGAGTGTTCGCCGCGCCGCGGGCCTCGCCAGAAGTTCCGCTCAAGTTCAATCCGTTCCCGTCGGCAACTGCCCCGCGAAGGGTACGGCGAAGCCGCGAGGGCTTCTGGCGGGGGGTTTCAGCGGGGGTTTCAGATGGGGGTTTCAGATGGGGCGTCAGTCGAGGGCGAACCCGTGCAATTGCGCGGCGCGGCTGATCCCGAGCTTGCGGTAGACCCGCTTGCACAGCGTGCCGACCGTCAGTTCCGAGATCCCGAGCCGACGCGCGACCTCCGCGCGCGCCTGCCCGTCGCGCAACGCCCGCGCGATCTGCCTCTCGCGCGCGGTCAGCTTCTCGTGCGACACGCCGCGCACTGTGGCGCGTTCGCGCACCGTGTTGGTCGACACGAACTCGACATGGGGCTGCGGCAGCACATGGCCTTCGAGGGGCTCGATGCGGATGACCATGCCGTGGTTGCAGCGCAGCGCCTTTGCCGGCTCAGCCGCTCCATGCTTGTCGCCGAGAAGCCGCACGAACTCCTCGACGCGCGCGATGCGGCGCTTGAGCTCGGTGAGATCGTCGGCGTCGAGCGTCATCGGGCTGCAGTGGTGGAAGTGCCAGGTGTTCGGCCCGGTCGTGCCGATCGCACGGCGCGCGTTGAAGAGCGCGCCCGCCATCTCGCGATTGATGATCTGGGCGACCTCGTTGACGATGCGGCACTGCGCGGGGTCGCTCGCGTCGACCACGATCGAGATCTCGCGCACGGCGGCGAGGTAGGCCACGGTGCGTCTTTGTCCGCGCGCCTTCTTCGTGGTCACGAGCCCAGCGCGCGCGAGGAGGTCGAGCGCCGCGTGCACCGCGCCGAGTTCGCGCGAGGTCCGACGCGCGAGTTCGGCCGCCGCCACAGGCTCGCCCGCGCGACGCAGGCATTCCCACAGGCCCATGGCCTCGAGGTCGCGGACCGCGTCGAGGAGGCCTGGCCGCATCAGCTCGATGCCGGGGTCCGTGGAGCGTGGCGTCGTCATCGGAGAAAGGGATGGGGGCGGAACCAACGGGCCAACGGGGCCGTCGCTCAAAGCGACATCAGCACGACAGCGCCCACGCAGAGGATGAAGTAGGGGACGAGCGACGCCGCGCCCGCGTAGTCCTTGGCGAGGCGCTGGCCGAAGAAGAGCATCACGATGTTGACGGCGCAGAGCTGCGCCGCGTGGAGGCCGAGCGTCTTCGACCCGTCGACGGCGAGCATCACTGCGCCCGCGGCCGCAAGCGCGCCCGCCGCGGTCTCCGTCAGTGTGATCACGGCAAGCATGGGCGCGACCTGCCCCGCAAGCGGCGACTTCGCGAAGTGCCCCGTGAGCCACGCGAGGTTCCCCTTGAAATCGATGATCTTGTCGACGCCCGACTGCAGGAACAGGATCGCGAGGAACGCAAGCGTCAGGAACTGTGCGGATACGACTGGCGTGAGCAGGGTCTCGAGCATCGGGGTCTCCGCCGCGATCGTACAGCGTGGGCCACGCGGGCGGAGATGCACAGGCCACCGCACTGGTGGCCGCGCTGGCGTCCTCAGCTGCAGCCGCCCCACGCCGAAAGGAGCGCCGCGAGGTCTGCGGCGTCGACCGCGCCCGAGCCGTCGAGATCGCCGGCCCCCGCGCCGCCCCATGCCGAGAGGAGCGCGGCGAGGTCTGCCGCATCGACGGCGCCGTTGCCGTCGAGGTCGCCTGTGCAGGGCGGCGTGGCGCTGCGATAGGCGCGCAGGCCCACGCGG
>JBIKTI010000442.1:0-2757 GCA_044348205.1 Phycisphaerales bacterium
ACAGGCTGCAGGCGGTGCGCGAGCGGGCAGAGCCCTTCGTCTTCCACGACGGGCCGCCCTATGCAAACGGGCCGATCCACATCGGCCACATGCTGAACAAGGTGCTGAAGGACTTCGTCGTCCGAGGCGCGCTGATGGAAGGGCGCCGCGTCCGCTTCGTGCCCGGATGGGACACCCACGGGCTCCCCATCGAGCACAAGGTGATGACGGAGCTCCATGAGAAGGGCAAGGCGGCCAAGCTTGAGACCCTCGCGCCGGAGCATCGCCACATGGCGATCCGCCGCGAGTGCGCCACGGCGGCCACGAAGTTCATCGGCCTCCAGGCCGAGCAGATGAAGCGGCTCCTCACGCTCGCCGACTACGACGACCCGTACTACACGCTGATGCCCGCCTACGAGGGCAAGGTGCTCGAGGTCTTCGCGGATCTCGTCGACGAGGGAGTCGTCGTGCGCGCGCTGAAGCCCGTGCACTGGTCCATCGCCAACAAGACCGCTCTCGCAGAGGCGGAGCTCGAGTACGAGGAGCGCCAGGATCTGTCTGTCTATGTCGACTTCGAGGCCGCGGACCGCGCGGCCGTCGCTGCAGCGTTCGGGCTTCTTACGGAAGCGCCCGAATCGGGCGGTGGCGAGGGCGACGCCGAGATCGACGACTCGCGCTATCTCGATGTCACGCCAAGCTTCATGATCTGGACGACGACGCCGTGGACGCTGCCTGCGAACCTCGCGATCGCCGTCCACGAGCGCTTCCGCTATGCGCTCGTCGAGATCGACGGAGACTGCGTGATCGTCGCGAGCGAGCTCGTCGCGCAGGTCGCGAAGAAGGCGGGCGCGGAGAAGATCGTCGTGCGCGCGGAGGTCGACGGCGCTGCGCTTGTCGGGCTCCGATACCGCCATCCGTTCTGCGAGCGCGAGGGCCGCGTGGTCGCGGCCGCGTATGTCACGCTCGAGGACGGAACGGGCCTGGTCCACACGGCCCCTGGCCACGGCGCCGACGACTACCGCACGGGCCTCAAGGAGGGTCTGCCCGCCTACTGCCCCGTGCGTGAGGACGGCACCTACGACGACACGGTTCCCGCGTGGCTGCGCGGCAAGTCGATCTGGGACGCGAACAAGGAGATCACGGAGAGCCTGCGCGCGAGCGGGCACCTGTTCTTCGACCACGCCTTCTCGCATTCGTACCCGCACGACTGGCGCTCGAAGACGCCCGTGATCTTCCGCGCGACGGAGCAGTGGTTCGTGGGCGTCGACCTCCCGATGAAGCGCGACGGGAAGACGCTCCGCGGACGCGCGCTCGAGGCGGTCGCCGACGAAGTCGGCTTCACGCCAGAGTGGGGGCGCAACCGCCTGCGCGGCATGCTCGAGTCGCGGCCGGACTGGTGCATCTCGCGCCAGCGTTCGTGGGGGCTGCCGATCCCCGCCTTCCGCATGGCCGACGGAACCACCTTCCTCACCTCCGCGAGCGTGCGCGCCATCGCGAAGCGCTTTGCGGAGAAGGGAAGCGACGCGTGGTTCCAGGAGTCTCCCGCGGAGCTCCTCTCGCACTACGACGCGGCGAAGGACCCCGCCGCGCCGAAGGGCCTCGACATCGCGGCGCTCGCGAAGCTCCATGACATCTTCGATGTGTGGTTCGAGGCGGGAAGCTCGTGGAACGCCGTGCTGCGCGCGCGCGGCATCGGATATCCGAGCGAGATCTATCTTGAGGGAAGCGACCAGCACAGAGGCTGGTTCCAGCTGTCGCTCCTGCCCGCGATCGGCGCGACGGGGCGCGCGCCGTTCAAGCGGCTCGTCACGCACGGCTTCATCGTCGACAAGGACGGGCGCAAGATGTCGAAGTCGCTCGGCAACACCATCGATGTCGAGGCGCTTCTCAAGGAGCACGGCGCCGATGTCTGCCGATGGTGGGTCGCGGGCATCGACTACGAGAACGACATCCGCGCGGACCTCGCGTTCTTCAAGGTCGCTGGCGAGAGCTATCGCAAGGTGCGCAACACCGTTCGATACCTGCTTTCGAATCTCGACAGCTTCGACCCCTCGGAGAAGGACGCGCTCCTCGGCGGCCTGACGCCCACGAGTCTCGAGGCATGGATGCTGGCGCAGGTCGCTTCCGCGCAGGAGGCCGTGCGGCGCGGGATCGCGGCGTGCAGCTTCCGCGAGGCGCAGCAGGCGATCTACCACCTTTGCAACGAGTCGCTCTCGAGCATCTACTGCGCAGCCACGAAGGACAGGCTCTACTGCGACCATCCAGGCTCGACCCGCCGCCGCATGGCGCAGGCCGCGATGTACGAGGCGACGGAGGCGCTCTGCCGCATGCTTGCGCCGTTCCTGCCGCACACGGCCGACGAGGCGTTCCGCGCGCTGCGACGCGACGAGTCGGTGTCGGTCCATCTCGAGCACTTCCGCACCCTCGCGATCGCGTGCGATTCGCGCTGGAGCGGCGTCCTGGCGCTGCGGGAACTCGTCCACGCTGCGCTCGAGAAGGCGAAGGAGCGGGGGATCGAGAACCCGCTCGACGCCGGTGTCGCGCTTCCCGAGCAGCACCACGACCTGCGGCCGTTCGAGGGCGACCTTGCGGACCTGTTCGGCGTCTCGCGGGTGGTGTTCGCGCGCGACCAGCAGTCGATCGAGGTGATCGACCTCCGCGACGAACCCCGCTGCGAGCGGAGCTGGAAGCGGGACGGCACGGTGCGCGCTCGCTCGGACGGCGGCATGCTGTCCGAGCGCGATGCCGTGGCCATCGGGCTTGCGTGATCGCGGGGGC
>JBIKTI010000443.1:0-2748 GCA_044348205.1 Phycisphaerales bacterium
CCAATCGCGCGCAGAACTCCTGCGCGCCGCCGAGCCGCGCGTCGAGCGTGAAGAACACCATGTTCGTGGGGATCGACTCGGGCGAACCTTCGAGCGAAAGCCCTGGAATCGCCGCAACCGCGCGCGCCAGGCGCTTCGCGTTCGCGTGGTCGTCGGCAAGCCGCGCGACATGATGGTCAAGCGCGTGGATGCACGCCGCCGCGAGCAGCCCCGACTGCCGCATCGCGCCGCCGAACATCTTGCGGAATCGCCGCGCGCGCGCGATGAACGCGGCACCCCCGACGAGGGCGCTGCCGACCGGGGCGCCAAGGCCCTTCGAGAAGCAGATCGACGCGCTGTCTGCGTGCTGCGCGAAATCGCGCGGCGCGTGGCCCGACGCGACGCACGCATTCATCAGCCGTGCGCCGTCGATGTGAACATGAAGTCCGCGCTCGCGGCCCGCCGCCGCGCACGCCGCGAACTGCGCAAGCGGCCACACCGTGCCGCCGCCGCGGTTGTGCGTGTTCTCGAGGACGAGCATCCGCGAGAAGGGCGCATGCTGATCCTTCGGCTTGATCGCCGCGTGCACCTGCGCGGGCTCGAACAGTCCGCCGTGCCCGTCGAGCGGCGCGATCATGCAGCCCGCGAGCGCAGCGGGGGCGCCCGTCTCGTAGTGGATGATGTGGCTGTCCTTGTGGGCGACGATCTCGTCGCCCGGCTCGCACACGGTGCGGATCGCGAGCTGGTTCGCCATCGTGCCCGACGGCACATAGAGGGCGGCGTCCTTGCCGAGGACCGCGGCGATCTTCGCCTCGAGCGCCTGCACGGTCGGCTCGTCGCCGAGGACATCGTCGCCGAGGGGGGCCGCCATCATGGCCGCGCGCATGGCGGGGGTCGGGCGGGTGACTGTGTCGCTGCGGAGGTCGATCATGGCGGTGGGCGTCGTCGGAAGGGGAGGAAGAACGGGATGGTACGGGTCAGCCACGCGGCCAGCAGCCTCACGGGGTCGCCGCCGAGGCGGGTGGAGCTCTCGGGATCCTCGCCCGACCGCTGCAGACGCTGTCCGAGAATGCCGATGAAGGCCGCGTGACAGCACTCCATCGACACCGCACGGCCCTCGGGTTCGGCGCGCCTGTGGCGTTCGCCGTCGTCGCATCGCTGGCGGGGCTTCTCGCGTCGAGCGACGCGGCTGCGGAGTCGGCGCCCGCGCCTCTCTACCAGGCGGCGGGGCAGGCGCAGCGCGACGACGCGCTGCCGCGCCGGCTCGTCGCCAAGTTCGACTTCGAGGAAAGCGAGGAGTTCGCGCGTGAGATCCCCGTGGGGTTCTACCGCGCGCTCACAGCGATCGAGGACGACCTGGCCGCGCGGTCGGACCGCGACGGGCAGGCGCAGGGTGCGGCGGGCGTGCGCGCCTTCGGCCGGATCGAGTCGACGCGCGGGATCGGCAGGCCTGGCGGCCGCGGCGTCGGAAACTGGGCGGTTCGCTTCACGGTGGACGGCGCGTCGATGCGCCTCGCCTCGGAGCCGAGCCGCGTGTCGGTCGCCGCAGGCGCGCAGCTTCTCGTCCGCGCGTTCGGCCGCACCGAGGGACTTCAGCAGGCTTCCATGCGCCTCAGCGTGCGCTTCCACGACAAGGAGGGCATCGCGCTTCCAGGCGTCTACTCGAGCGCGATGTTCCGCAGCGAGGGCAGCTGGCGGCTCCTTGCCGTCGAGCCGCCACCGACCCCTGTCGGCGCGACGGGCCTGTCGCTCTGGCTCGAGCTGATCCAGCCGAGCGTCTACCGCGACCGCGACGATCCGTATGCTGTGGCCGTCGACGATGTCGCGGGCGCGGCGTACTTTGACGACATCGAGGTGTGGCAGGTGCCGACGGTCGTCTTCGAGGCGGAGTCGAGCGGAGTGGTTCCCGCAGGCTCGCGCGCGGTCCTCCAGCTCCGATGCAGCGACCCCTCGATTCCCCGCACGAGCGCAACGGTCGTCGTGCGCGATGCGGAAGAGGCGCTCGTCCACCAGAGCACGATCGATGTGCCCGGCGAAGGTTCGATCAGGCTCGAGCTTCCGCAGCTTGCGACGGGCTGGTACGAGGCGTCCGTCAGCTACATGCAGGGCGGCACGGAGGTTTCCCAGCGGCGTGCGCGCTTCACGGTGCTCCCCGCCGACGGCCTCTCCTCGGACGATGCGCCGCGCTTCGGCACCAGCTTCGCGATCTCGGACGAGCGCGTCCTTCCAGCGATCGATCTTTCGCGCAGCGCCTTCGCCATCCTGCCGTTCTGGACGGCCTCGACGGACACGCGCGATCCGCAGCAGGACCTCGAGCGCTTCCGCGAGCTGCTCCTGAAGCTCCTCGACCGCGAGGTCGGCACGATCGGGCGCATCGCGCAGGTTCCCTCGTCTCTCGCGCGCCAGAGCAGAGTGGACATCGACGACTCGCTGGCGCTCTTCGCGCTCGAGGAGGAGCGCTGGCGCCCAGCGCTCGAGCCGTGGCTCCTCGGGTTCGGCCAGCAGATCGACCACTGGATCATCGGAACGCCCCCCGTCGACGGGAACAGAGGAGATCTCGCCGCGCGCGTTGGATCGCTCGCGAAGGCGATGCGCGCCGCGATCGCGGGCCCGAGCGTCGGGCTTCCGTGGTCGCCATCCGAACTGCTGCCCGCCGATCTCGAGTCGACGATCGTCGACGGTCGCCATGTGCTCGAGGTCGTGGTCGACCCGTACTGGCGCGAATCGGGCGGCGAGGCCTTTGAGGGGCTCCCGAGCGGGAAGCGCGGC
>JBIKTI010000444.1:0-2747 GCA_044348205.1 Phycisphaerales bacterium
TCAGGCCGTCGAAGTTGCGCTGCGTGGTCGAGATCACGCCCTGCGTGAGCGTGCGCTCGAGGCCGAGCGGGTTGCCGATCGCGAAGACATTCTGGCCGTTCTCGAGCTTCTCGGCGTCCTGCACGGGGGCGAACACGAAGTCCTTGCCGTCGGGGTGCTTGACCTTGATGAGCGCGAGGTCGATGTGGTTGTTGACCGCAAGGATCTCGACATCGTCGATCTCCGTGCGCTTGAGCGTGCCGTCGGGCTGTGCGAACCAGACCGTGGCGCGGATGTTGGTCTCGCCCTGGATGACATGCGCGTTCGTGATCGCGTGGCCCTCGCGCGAGAGGATCACGCCAGAGCCGAGGCCGCCGGGGGTCGAGACCTTGATGACAGCGGGGCCGAGCGTCTTCGCCTGTTCGCGCGGGGGAAGCTCGGAGAGCCCCTCTGCGGTCGAGAAGAGAGAGTCGGCGCGGATCTCGACATTGGCGGACACCTTGTCGCTCTCGACGCTCGCGACATCGTTCATGTCGAAGCTGAGGACATCGGGGCCGACATCGATCCAGATGCGTCGGTCGGTCCGCTTGAGGACATCGCCCTCGACGCTCGCGCCGCTCTTGAGGATCACCTTGTCGGCCGCCTTCGCGTCCGACGGCGCCGCCACGAAGAAGGCGGCGCAGGCGAGGAGCGTGAAGGGAAGTCGGACGAGGCGACCCGTCGCGAAGAAACTCGTTCGGTTCAATCGTGGCATCGGGTGCGTACTATAGCCACGGTGTATCGTGCCCCGCGCGCCGCGCCGCGCGCCTGCTCCGACGCCTCGACCACACCAGACCGCCCCCAGGACGCCCATGCACTCTCCGAACGACCCCATGAAGGCCACTCGGCCGATCGCGCCCTTCGCCCTCGCAGGAATCCTCGCCATGGGCGCGCTCTCGGGAGTCGCGTTTGGCCAAAGCCCCGACGGAATCTCCTCGCACTACGGCTTCGACGGGCTCGAGGTCATCAAGATCGACCCGAAGGCGGGCCCGATGGCCGTCGGCGACTTCGACGGCGACGGGAAGGGCGACTTCGTCGTCGCGAACAACTTCAAGAGCCGCGTCGAGGTGCATGTCCTCAAGCCCGATGCGTCGCCAGACGACCCCGTCGAGGCGACGGGGTCGATCAACGAGGTCCCGCCGCACTGGCGCTTCCGCCGCATCGAGGTGCCCGTGTCGCATCAGGTGACGGCGGTCGTCCCCATCGACTTCGACAAGGACGGCCTTCTCGACATCCTCTACGCCGGCCAGCCGGGCACGATCGTCTTCCTCAGGCAGACGAAGCCAGGCGTGTTCGAGGCCGAGCGACGCGTCCCCCAGCGCGGCCTCAGCGCATCGCGCGACGGATTCCTCGTGGCGGACCTCATCGGTGACAGCCGCCCAGACCTCGCGGCCATCGTCGGCGGACAGGTGATGGTGTGGCCGATCGATGGCTCGAAGCTCGGCGACCCCGTGGAACTCGGCTCGGGCGACGCGATCGTCGCGCTCGTCGTCGGCGACTTCGACGGCGACGGGCACCAGGACCTGATCGGCGTTGCGCCCGACAACGCTGCACCCGTGCGGCTCTGGCTCGCAAGCGTCGAGGAGACGCCCGCCGGCCCGCGCGCACGCCTCGGCGCGCAGCGTCGCTTCGAGATGCCGCCCCTGCGCGAGCTGACCGCGATCCGCCTGCCCGGCGGCGGCAAGGACCTCATCGCGCGCATCGAGCGGCAGAGCCGCCGCCTCGTGGTCGAGGAGGTCGTGCGCGACCCGAGCGGCTCGAACGAGGCCTCGCTCGAGGTGTTCTCGCTGAAGACGGGGAAGAAGCGTGCCTTCGCCACGGCCGATGTCGACGGCGACGGGCTTCTCGATGTGATCGCGAGCGACCCCGCAGCGAGCGCACTGACGACCTTCCGCCAGTTCGCTGGCCGCGGCCTGCAGCCCGGCGTGCAGCAGCCGAGCTTCGCAGAGATCGACTCGATCGCAGCGGGCCGGATCTCGGATGATCCGCGCGCGGAGGTGTTCGTCCTCAGCGAGAAGGAAGGCGTCGTCGGCCGATCGCGCTGGGAGAACGGCGCGCTTGCCTTCCCGACGGCGATGCCGCTCTCCGCAGGCGCGGTGCCCACCGTGCTGTCGCTTGTCCAGCTCGAGGGCGGCCCGCGCGTCGCGGTCGTGACCAAGGACGGCCGCAACCACCAGATCGAGCTCCTGTCGCTCACAGGCGGCGAGAGCGAGATCATCAAGCTCGGCTCGCTCGTGAAGGGTCCCGACGCGATCCTCGACCTCGACGCCGACCAGGACGGCAGGACGGATCTCCTGCTCTTCACCGCCGACAAGCCGATGTCGATGCTGCAGGCGGTCGAGAAGGACGGCAAGCAGGCCTTCGAGCTGCGCGAGTCGAAGGACATGGCGCAGTTCGGCCTCGCACAGGCTGCGAATGCGGGCAACTCAGTCGCGTTCGATGTCGACGGCGACGGCAAGAAGGAGCTCGTGGTCGCGGACCGCAACTTCATCCGCGCGCTGCGCTACGCGCCCGAGGCCACGCCCCCCGGCTGGCAGGTCGTGGCGCAGATGAACGCGCAGCGCCCCGACGCCAAGTTCGTGGCGCTCACCGTGCGCGGCAGCGGACTCGTGGCGAGCGACCGCGAGAACAACGAGCTCGCGATCTTTGCGCGCGGCGCGGAGGGCGCGTGGTCGCAGTCCGACGAGCGCTCCGTCACGGGCTTCAAGTTCGGCCCCGTGCGCGCGGGC
>JBIKTI010000073.1:0-8355 GCA_044348205.1 Phycisphaerales bacterium
CGACCGAGTATGTCGGCGAGGTGGTCGCGTCGCCCATCGTCCTCGACGGCGAGACCCCCGTGGACGACATCGTCCTCGAGCCTGAAGCGTGCATCCCAGGCTGGCTCCGGACGGTCGGGCCCGTCTCCGGCGCGCCGAATGGCCAGATCCTGACGATGACGACAGCGGACCTCGGGTCTGGGCCGATGCTCTTCGTCGCGGGCAGCTTCACCAGCATCGGAGGAATCCCCGCGAACAACATCGCGGCGTGGGACGGCCTGACCTGGCGTGCGCTCGGGTCGGGGGTGAGCGGTGGTCCCCAGGGCTTCCTCCCGAGCGTCTTCACGATGAAGGCGTGGGACAACGGCAGCGGGCCGCAGCTCTTCGTCGGCGGTCAGTTCCTCAGCGCGGGCGGCTTGCTTGCGGGCGGCATCAGCCGATGGAACGGAACCAGCTGGGCCTCGATGGGAAGCGGCGTCAACATCGAGACGAGCTGGATCGAGGCGCTCGAGGTCTACGACGACGGCACGGGTCCCGCGCTCTATGCGGCGGGTGCGTTCTATGCCATCAGCGGAGTCAACGCCCAGTACATCGCGCGTTGGAGAAGCTCGGGATGGTCGTCGGTCGGCGGCAACGCCATCGGCAACGGCTCCTACGCGCTTGCGGTCCATGACGATGGAACCGGCCAGAAGCTCTACATCGGCGGAGTCTTCGAGAACGCAGGCCCCGAGGCTGCGTGCGCGATCGCCAGCTGGGATGGCACCGCATGGCGCCGCGTGGGTACGGCCGATGACGCCGAGAACCTGCCCTGGGGCGTGTACGCCCTGAAGAGCGTTCAGGTCGGCTCGGAGTCGAGGCTCTACATGGGAGGCGTGCTCACAACTTCCGCCGGGCAGTTGGTGTCGGGGGTCGGGTACTGGACGGGGAAGGACTGGATGCAGGTCGGCGAAGGCATCTTCGGCGTCCGCGAGCTCGAGGTGTTCTCCGACGAGTCGGGACCGACGATCCATGCGATCGGCGAAGTGCTCCCGGCACCCCAAGGTGTCCCTGAGCTGGGCGTGTACCGCTGGAACGGCGCGACATGGGAAGGACTCCAGCCGAGGGTCACGCCATACGCGATCCAGACATTCGATCTTGGCGAAGGCGCCGAGCTCATCATCGGCGGAGGATTCACGACACCCGTGGGCTCGCCGCTGATCGTGAACGGACTCGCGCGTTGGGACGGAGAGACGCTCCGCACCTTCGGCAACTCCGTCGATGCTACCGCTGTGTCGATGGTCGAGATCGCGGGGCCAGACGGGCCCGAGGTGATCGTGGGCGGCTCGTTCACATCGGCGGGCGGCGTGGCCGCGCCGCGCGTCGCGCGCTGGGACGGCGAGGACTGGAGCGCGCTCGGATCGGGGCTGGCAGGCACCGTGAACTCGCTCGCGATGCACGACGCGGGCTCGGGGCCGCAGCTCTACGCGGGCGGGACCTTCACGGCCACGGGAGGATCGGTCGCGAACCGCGTGGCGCGGTGGACCGGCACCGCGTGGGAGCCGCTGGGCGTCGGCGCCAACAACGCGGTCAACGCCCTGCTCAGCTTCGACGATGGATCGGGGCAGAAGCTCTACGCGGCGGGAACATTCACATCGGCGGGCGGTCTGCCTGCGAGCCGAATCGCCCGATGGACCGGCGCCGCGTGGGAACCCGTCGGCAGCGGGACGAACGGGACGATCCAAGCGATGAAGGCCTTCGACGACGGCACGGGAACGAGGCTCTACATCGCCGGCAGCTTCACTACGGCGGGAGGCGTCGCGACGGGCGGCATCGCGCGCTGGGATGGAACCTCGTGGAGCGCAGTGGGCGCCGGCATCGCCGGATCCGTGCGGGTGCTCGCGGCGCACGACGATGGCACGGGCGTCGCGCTCTATGCGGGCGGCGACTTCACGCAGGCGGGCGGCGCCCCTGCATCGCGGATCGCGCGATGGGACGGCAGCTCCTGGAGCGCGGTCGGCGCGGGCGTCGTGGGCAGCGTGCGGGCTCTCTCGACCTTCACCGTGGATGGTCGCGACGCGCTGTTCGTCGGCGGCGACATCAGTTCGGCGGGCGGGCAGCCCGCCACGAGCCTCGTCTACTGGGACGGGTCGAACTGGTTCAACCTCGGGCAGGGCATGACAGGCACAGTGAACAGCCTGCTGCGGCGCAGCGACGGGGCCGCGCTCTTCGTGAGCGGCGGCTTCAGGCGAACACCGAGCGGAGACGCCTACTTCAGCCGCATCGGCTGCACAGACGACTGACCGCTACCTCCGCCTGAACACCATCAGGTGCTGCTGCGGCAGCGCGGAGATGTTCTCGACGAAGTCGAAACCGCCGCGCACTTCGTCGCCGACCGCGGCCATCTCGAGCTTGGCCTGCGCCTCGCTCATCTTGTGGCGCTCCTTGATCGGCACGGTCGGGTCCTCGAGGCGGTACTCGACGAGGACGACGCGGCCGCCAGGCTTCAGCGCGTCGAGGATCGACTCCATCATCTCGCGTGGATGCGAGAACTCGTGGTAGGCGTCGACGAAGAGCACGACATCGACAGAGCCCGGCTCGAGGCCGCAGTGGTCGATCTCGCCGAGGACCGGCATCACGTTCCATGCCTCCTCCTCGAGCGAACGCTCGACGACGATGTCAAGCATCTCCTTCTGGATGTCGGTCGCATAGACCACGCCCTCTGGCACCATCGGCGCCATGCGCATCGTGAAGTAGCCGCTGCCAGCGCCGATGTCGGCGACGGCGTCGGTGGGCTTCAGCTTGAGCGCGTTCACGAGGAGGTCGGTGCGCTCCTCGCGCTCGCGCTCGGGGCGCTCGAGCCAGCCGACGCCGAAGTGGCCCATGACCTCCGAGATCTCGCGGCCCATGTAGGTGCGGCCGCTGCCCCCTTCGCCCGGCTCGCAGGTGCCGTAGAGCTGCGCGAAGTCGTACTTCACGCGCGCGGCGTTCGCATCGGCGGGTGCGGGCGTCGGCGTCTCGCGTGGCTGCGGGACAACGCCGCGGCGCTGCTCGGCGTCAGGTGCGGGTGCTGGCGCAGGTGCAGGTGCGGGAGTCGCCGCTGGAACCGGCGCTGGCGCGACTGCGGGCAATTCAGGCGCAGGCGCGGTTTGCTCCGCGCGGTCGCAGGCGACGAAAGAAAACGCCGCGCCCACAAGGAGCGCGGCGGTCGTGGCGTTTCGGGGTTGGTGCATGGCGTCAATCGTCCTGCGGCCTGCGCGGCGCGGTCGAGGCCTTGAGCTCGACATCGAGCACGGTCTCCTTGCCATCGCGGAAGACCGTGAGCTTCGCCACATCGCCTGGCTTCGATGCACGCAGCTTCGCCATCATGTCCTGGATCGAGCCAAGCGAGTCGCCGTTCCACTTGAGGAGGATGTCGCCAGGCTTGATGCCGCCGTCTGCGGCACTCGTCCCGGGGCTCACGCTCTCGACGATGATTCCCGACTCGCCGTCCTCTGCCATTGCGGGCTGGATGCCGAGTCGGACGGGCGCGTAGCCGCGGTCGTTGCCGCCCGGCGCCGTGTCGACGACGACGGGGGCGGGTGCCGTCTCAGCCGCTGCAGGCGCAGGCGCCGCGGCGCGCGCGCGTGCGTTCGGCCCCGAGAACTGCAGCATCTCCGCGCTTGTCGCGCGCCACCATGCGATGCGCTCGACGAGGTCGAGGAGCGCGGGGATGCCGCGCGGGTCGACCGTGTAGCCCTGGTCGCCTGGCTGGTGATAGATGTCGTGCACGCCGCCGAAGAAGAAGAGGACGGGAATGCCCGCGCCGAAGAAGGGCGCATGGTCGCTCGGCGCGCGGCCGCTTGGGTCTGCAAAGACCTTGAGCCCGCTGTCGACGAACATCGGCTCGAGCGCCGCGCGGAATCCGACGGCGCTCTCGACGCCGCCGACGACGAGCGTGTTGTCGCGGATGCGGCCGACCATGTCCATGTTGAGCATGACATCGACCTTGTCTGCGGGAATCGACGCGTTGCGCACGAAGTGCCGCGCTCCGTTCAGGCCCATCTCCTCCGCGTCGAAGGCGAGGAAGAGCACGCTGCGCAGCTCCTGGTCGGCGGGCGCCGCGCCATACGCCTCCTTGAGCCGCTTCGCGGTCATCAGGAGCGCAGCAGTGCCGCTGGCGTTGTCGTCGGCGCCTGGGTGAAGCTTGCCGCGGTTCTTGGGGTCCGCGCCATATGCGCCGTAGCCGACATGGTCGTAGTGCGCGCCGATCACGATCCACTCGTTCGCCAGCACGCCGCGCCCGCGGAGGACGCCGCCGACGTTGTGGGCGACGATTCCATCCATGCCGACGCTCGCCTTGAGGTGCACGGTCGCGTCCTCGCGCCCAAGGATCGCGCCCGATTGCGCGGGAAGATCGGCGACCGCGCGCAGTGCGGCGAGGTCGCGTCCCTCTGGGTCGGCGGCGCGCACGATGCGGTCGACGACCTCGTTCTCCGCATGGAAGACGGGAACGCCGATCCAGCCGCCGAGCGCTTCAGCGCTCATCGCCGAGAGATCCGTTCGCCGTCCCGAGAACCCCGGCGCGTCGGTGAGGATGATGCCGTTCGCGCCGCGGCGCTTGATGGCGTCGAACTTCGCAGCGAGGCTCGAAGCGCTCGTCATGCGCGCGCCACCCCACGCAGACTTTCCTTCCGCGTCGAGCGGCTCGCCACGCATCACGATGGCGATGCGCCCGTCGAGGCGCTGGTCCGCCGCAAAGCTCGTGTAGCCATCCTTGCCAGACTCGATGCCGTAGCCGAGGAACGCGATCGGTCCCACCATCTCGCCGCCACCCGTGTTCTGCATGGGCCGGGCGAGACTCGCGTCGACCGCCTCGCCGCCGATGCTGAGCGTTCCGCCCTTCACGCGACGCTCGCGCCCGGGAAGGTCGAACGGCTGGCGCCACGGGTTGGCGGGCGCTGCACCCGACGCTGCGTCGCCCGAGGGGGCCGCCGCTGCGAACGCGGGCTCGAGCCCGAGACGCGTCATCCAGAACTCGAGGTAGTTCGCGGCGTGCTCGATGCCATCCGAGCCAGGCACGCGGCCCTCGAACCACGGGTTCGAGAGCGTCATCACATGCTGATACCACTCGATCGACTCCTCGCCCATGTCCGCAAGCACCTGCGCAAGCGAGGTCGTCGCGGGGTCAACGGGCGTGAACGACTCGGGCGGATTGAAGGTGTAGACATTGACGCTTCCGACGACCACAGAGCCTTGGCCGCGCGAGATCGGCGACTTCTCGGCGGGCGTCGGCGTGCCGAGCCCTGGCTGCGTGCGGTCGCCGAACAGGCCGCCGCGCGCCGTGCGTGCGGGTGTTGCGGACGCGGCGGTTCCAGGCCGAGGCGAGAAGGCAGCGGGCGCGGATCCTGCGGGTGCGGAAGCAGCCGCTGCGGTCGACTCGGTGTTCGTCGCCGTGTCCGTCGCGGTGGCAGTGGCAGTTGAGCCGCCGTCCTGGGGCTCGGCGGTCGGCGCGGGAGCCGTGCTGCACGCCGAGAAGACAGCCACCGCCGCGGTCGCAAGTGTGGCGGCGAGGGTCGGGAACTCCCAGAAGCGACGCGCGGGGCGAAGGCTTGCGAAAGCAGAGGTGGTCGGGTTGGTCGGGCGAGGATCGCGGGTGTCGGGGCTCGATGCAAGGCGCATGACGCGAAGCGTAGCAGCGCGCTCCGAAACGCAGTTCGGGCGGCCCCCGCTTCCTCCTATACTCGTCCCCTTCGCGCACGCCATGTGGCCGCGCGAGCGCCCGACCGCGACGGCCCACCAGCACCCACACTGCGATGACCACCGTGACGACCGCCCCGACCTCGACCTCGCACTCGTCTGCGTCCGCCACCACGCTTGGCCCGACGGACACCTTCTACCGCCGCCATGTCCCGCACACGGCGGCCGAGACGGCCGAGATGCTCGGCGCGTGCGGCTATGGCTCGATGGCCGACTTCATCGCCGCCGCCGTGCCGTCTGCGATCCGCCTCGGGCGCGACATGGTGATCGACGACCCGACCCGCACGGGCACCCACGAGGAGCGCGGCGAAGCGGAGACGCTCGGCGCCCTCAAGGCCCTCGCCCGCCGGAACAAGCTCTTCCGCTCGTACATCGGCATGGGCTATGTCGACACGATCGTGCCGGGCGTGATCCTGCGCAACATCCTCGAGAACCCGCAGTGGTACACGGCCTACACGCCCTACCAGGCCGAGGTCGCGCAGGGCCGCCTCGAGGCGCTCCTCAACTTCCAGACGATGATCTCCGAGCTCACGGGCCTGCCGCTCGCGGGCGCGTCGCTCCTTGACGAAGGCACCGCCGCCGCCGAGGCGATGAGCATGTGCCAGGGCATCACGGGCGAGTCGCGCGTGAAGTTCTTCGTGGCCGAGGACTGCCACCCGCAGACGATCGCCGTCGTCGAGACGCGCGCGAAGTGGATGGGCATCGAGGTCGTCGTCGGCAACCCGGCGAAGTTCGACCCGAGCGAGGAGTTCTGCGGCGCGCTCGTCCAGTATCCGACCACGGACGGCCGCGTCGAGTGCTACAAGGGCTTCGCCGAGAAGGTGCATGCGAAGGGCGCGCTCGTCGTGGCCGCGTGCGATCCGCTCGCGCTCGTCGCCCTCGCGACGCCCGCCTCGTGGGGCGCCGACATCGCGGTCGGCAGCGCCCAGCGCTTCGGCGTCCCGATGGGTTTCGGCGGGCCCCACGCTGCGTTCATCGCGACGAGCGAGGCGTATGTCCGCAAGCTTCCCGGCCGCATCATCGGCGTCTCGCGCGACTCGCACGGAAACCGCGCGCTCCGCATGGCGATCCAGACGCGCGAGCAACATATCCGCCGCGACAAGGCGACCTCGAACATCTGCACCGCGCAGGTGCTGCTTGCGGTCATGGCCGGCATGTACGGCGTCTACCACGGCCCTGACGGCCTCGCGAAGATCGCCGACCGCGTGCATCGCCTCACGCTCACGCTCGCGCGCGGGCTTGCGAAGCTCGGTCATGACTGCGGCGAGCATGTGAAGAACGGCGCGTTCTTCGACACGCTGCGCGTGAAGCTCGGCGGCGGCATCGCGTCGGCCGATGTGCTCGCGGCGGCCGCCGCGCGCTCGATCAACCTGCGCAGCTACGGCGACGGCACGATCGGCGTCACGCTCGACGAGGCGACCACCGTCGCGGAGATCGACGCGCTGCTCGAGGTGTTCGCGGGCGGCAAGAAGACGGTCGCCGCCGCGAGCGTCGAGGCGTCGAAGGGTGCGATTCCCGCTGCGTTCGCGCGCTCGGCGCCCTTCATGCAGCACGATGTGTTCAACCGCTACCACGGCGAGCACGAGATGCTGCGCTACATCAACAGGCTCGTGTCGAAGGACCTGAGCCTGGTGCACTCGATGATCACGCTCGGCTCGTGCACGATGAAGCTCAACTCGACGAGCGAGATGATCCCCGTCACCTGGCCCGAGTTCGGGCAGATCCACCCGTTCGCGCCGCGCGAGCAGTGGCTCGGCTACGCGGAGATGTTCCGCACGCTCGAGGCGTGGCTCTGCGAGGCGACGGGCTTCGCCGCGATGAGCCTGCAGCCGAACGCGGGCTCGCAGGGCGAGTATGCGGGCATGCTCGTGATCCGCGCGTACCACGAGCACCGCGGCGAGACGCACCGCGACATCTGCCTCATCCCGACCTCGGCGCACGGCACCAACCCCGCGACCGCCGTGATGGCGGGCATGAAGGTCGTTCCGATCGAGTGCGACGGCGACGGCAACATCGACCTCGCGGATCTCCGCGCGAAGGCCGAGGAGCACTCGAAGAACCTCGGCGCGCTCATGATCACCTATCCGTCGACGCACGGCGTCTTCGAGGAAGGCATCAAGGAGGCCTGCGCGATCATCCACCAGCACGGCGGACAGGTCTACATGGACGGCGCGAACATGAACGCGCAGGTCGGCCTCACGAGCCCGGGCCACATCGGCGCGGATGTGTGCCACCTCAACCTCCACAAGACCTTCTGCATCCCGCACGGCGGCGGCGGCCCCGGCATGGGCCCGATCGGCGTCGTGGCGCACCTGAAGGACTTCCTCCCCGGCCACCCCGTGATGCGCCCCGATTCTGCGGGCCGCCACGCGATCGGCCCGATCTCGGCCGCGCCCTACGGCAGCGCGTCGATCCTCCTCATCTCGTGGATGTACATCGCGATGATGGGCGCGAAGGGCCTGCGCGAGTCGACCGAGGTCGCGATCCTCAACGCGAACTACATGGCGAAGCGCCTGAAGCCGCACTTCAGCGTGCTCTACACGAACAGGCACGGCCTCTCGGCGCACGAGTTCATCCTCGACATGCGCCCGTTCGAGAAGTCGGCTGGCATCAAGATCGACGACATCGCCAAGCGCATGATGGACTACGGCTTCCACGCGC